>DLFY01000245.1:3677-4159 GCA_002482415.1 Phycisphaerales bacterium UBA7708 | reverse complement strand
TTAAAAAACAATATGAAGTTGTAAGGAATAAACAGGGTAAAGGAGCGAAATTAGGAAAACGAAAAGAGGTTCACTATACAGACACCGAAATCAAGAGGGGAAGTGCAAACACAAAGTGTGAGGGTAAGTCCAAAATATTACCTTTAACAGGGTGGGAAACAAAATATGTAGTTCCAGATGGTTGGCTATACCCCCTTTTAGGTGCATTTCGGGTTCTATTGAAGTGGCCTAAAGGACACAGCGGCATTGTTTCCTGGAAAACAGATCCTTTTANNTCACAATCGGAAGAATTAGGAAATAATCCCAACGCAACTGGCAAAAGCCGGATGCTCTGGAGTAGTTTGAGGGCTAAAGTTGAAAATAGATTTTTCAGACTTGAGGCAGAAGCATAATTTAATATTTTTACACTCAGAGGTGAGTATGGCTCACCTCTGAGTGTAGACCAACGGTAGAATGATTTATAACCGCCAAAAAGGGCAGGC
>DLFY01000245.1:548-3615 GCA_002482415.1 Phycisphaerales bacterium UBA7708 | reverse complement strand
AGGATTTGAGATTTGAGATTTCAAAGGGGGGGGCGGGACATTGGTGCAATTGGAGGGGCTTTAGGGGCATAAAACAGCTTGTGGATACCCAATTTCAGCAAAAAAGTATCAAAAATACATCGACTTATGATAGTCAGAAGGCAATTTAAACGATACAAAGGGTAGTGTTGAAGTCCGTAGCCGGAAAATGTAAGTGTATTCCTGTCTTTTATAAGGACATAGAATGACCAAACTGGATCCAACCAAGCTGAAGGATTGGGAAATCGCCGAGCTGGCCGAAGAGAATATGAAGCCCCTGTACCAGCTTGCCCGCGACCTCGGGCTGGCCTATGGGGAGCTGCTGCCGATGGGCGAGAAGCTGGCCAAGATTGACTACGCCAAGGTTCTGGAGCGGCTGCGTTACGCCCCGACCGGCCGGTACGTCGATGTGACGGCCATCACCCCCACCCCGCTGGGCGAGGGTAAGACCACCACCACCATCGGCCTGGTGCAGGGTCTGGGCAAGCTGGGCAAACGCGTCTGCGGCACGATTCGCCAGCCCAGCGGCGGCCCGACGTTCAACATCAAAGGCTCCGCGGCCGGCGGCGGCCTGTCGCAATGTATCCCGATGGTGCCGTTTTCGATTCGCCTGACCGGCGATATCGAATGCGTGACCAACGCCCACAACCTGTCGATGGTGGCGCTGACGTCGCGGATGCAGCACGAGGCGAACTATGATGATGCCAAGCTGGCCAAGATTGGTCTTCGCCGGCTGGACATCGATCCCAATAACGTCCAGATTAAATGGGCGATTGATTTCTGCGCCCAGTCGATGCGGAATATCGTGATTGGCCGGGGCGGCAAGATGGACGGCGTAGAGATGGAGTCGGGCGCCCAGATTTCCGTATCGAGCGAAGTGATGGCGATCCTGGCGGTGTCCAAAGACCTGGCCGACCTGCGGCAGCGAATGGCCAAGATTGTCGTCGCCTACGACAAACAGGGCAATCCCGTAACGACCCGCGACCTGGAGGTCGATGGCGCCATGACGGCCTGGATGGTCGATGCACTCAATCCCAATCTTGTGCAGACCATCGAAGGCCAGCCGATTCTCGTTCATGCCGGCCCCTTTGCCAATATCGCCATCGGCCAGAGCAGCATCATCGCGGACCTGGTGGCTACGCGGCTGTGTGAATACGTCGTGACCGAAAGCGGCTTTGCGGCCGATATCGGCTTTGAAAAATTCTGGAACCTCAAATGCCGGATGTCCGGGCTGAAACCACACGCGGTGGTATTGGTCTGCACCGTGCGGGCATTGAAGATGCACGGCGGCGGCCCGGCCGTCAAACCCGGGGCACCGCTGGCGCCGGAATACAAGCAGGAAAACCTCGCCCTGCTGGAAAAAGGCTGCGAGAACCTCGTTGCCCATATCGACATCGTCCGTAAATCCGGCATTCGCCCGGTGGTGTGCATCAATAAATTCTACACCGATACCGAAGCGGAGTTGAAGCTGGTTCGCTCAATCGCCGAACGGGCCGGTGCGGAGGCGGCAGTATCCGACCACTGGCTGCGCGGCGGTGAGGGCGCTATCGAACTGGCCGAGAAGGTCGCGGCGATTGCCCAGGAGGAACACGAGTTTGAATATTTGTACTCGCTGAACATGCCGCTCAAGCAGCGCATCGAATTGATTGCCACGGAAATTTATGGGGCAAAGGGTGTCACTTATTCGGAAAAGGCCCTGGCCAAAATCAGGAAGCTCGATTCCCAGCCGCACACCCATTCGCTGGGGACGTGCATGGTCAAGACGCACCTGAGCCTGTCGCACGACCCGGATTTGAAAGGCCGGCCGACCGGCTGGGAGCTGCCGATTCGGGATATCATGGTCTATGAGGGGGCGGGCTACGTGGTGCCGATTGCCGGGGATATCAAGCTGATGCCCGGGACGGCTTCCGACCCGGCCTTCCGCCGCATCGATGTGGACGTCAAGACCGGCAAGGTGCGGGGCCTGTTCTAAAACAGCTCAATCACCCTGCAGACGATAGGGGACGAAAAACGCTTTACATTTGCCCGCGTTGACCTCATAATAGAGGCAGCTCCGGAACGTATTTGTTTGCATTGATTTACAGCATTCGCCCGGGCTATGGAAATGGACCGCTATTCAGGATAAAATATGGCCGCACAGATTATCGACGGAAAACAGATCGCTGCACAGATGCGCGAGGAATTGAAGCAGAAGGTTGCCGCACTGAAAGCCAAAGGCGTCACGCCGGGGCTGGCGGTGGTGCTGGTGGGTGATGACCCCGCGTCGAAATCCTATGTGACCGCAAAAGAGAAAGCCTGCGAGGAAATCGGCATTTATTCAAGCGATAACCGCATTCCGGCCACGACCACACAAAATGAATTGCTGGCCATCATCGACACGTTTAACAAAGACCCGAAGATTCACGGCATCCTGGTTCAGCTCCCCCTGCCCAAACATATCAATGAAGACGCGGTCCTGCTGGCGATTGACCCGAAAAAGGATGTGGACGGTTTCCATCCGGTCAATGTCGGCAGAATGGTTGTCGGACAGGAGGCCTATCTGCCCTGCACGCCGCATGGGGTGATTCAGCTTCTGATGCGATCGGGTGTGAAGCTGGACGGGGCCGAGGTCGTGGTGGTCGGACGCAGCAATATCGTTGGAAAACCGGTAGCCAATATGCTCATCCAGAAGGCCCCCACCGGCAATGCCACAGTGACGATTTGCCATACGCGGACGAAGAATCTGGCCGAGCATGTCCGCCGGGCGGATATTGTCATCGCCGCAGCAGGCAGACCCAACACCATCACCGCCGAGATGGTCAAACCCGGGGCGGTGGTCATCGATGTAGGGGTCAATCGGATTGACGATGCCAGCAAAAAGAGCGGCTTCCGGCTGGTCGGCGATGTGGATTTTGAAGGCGTTAAGGAAAAGGCCTCGCAGATTACCCCCGTGCCCGGCGGTGTCGGGCCGATGACGATTACGATGCTGCTGTTCAATACCGTGCAGTCGGCGGAAAAGACTTTATCGAAGTAATTGCTGTAACGGCGTATACCCAACGGGTATGATTAT
>DLFY01000245.1:0-499 GCA_002482415.1 Phycisphaerales bacterium UBA7708 | reverse complement strand
CGCGACGAACCGGGAAATTTCAAATAGGAACAGCGTATTTTCTGCGTGCATCTGAAAGAAAAACTCCCCGGAAACGGGGGTTGGCAATAATCTTATCGGAAAGAGTGCCTTATGCGAAGAATACTGAGTGGAATCCTCGTTTTTTTCTGTTTTATCACCCTTCTTGCCTCAGCAGGTGAGTCCCCTGCCGCACCGCTGAAAAGCTTCAGGCCGGGCGAACTCTGGCCGGATACGGATGGGGTTCACATCAATGCCCACGGCGGCGGAATCCTGGTGCATGAGAACACCTATTACTGGTTCGGCGAGCACAAGACCGAGGGACGCCGCGGCAATAATGCCTGGGTCGGGGTACGCTGCTATTCATCCAAAGACCTGTACAACTGGAAAAATGAAGGGATTGCCCTGTCGGTGGTCAGGGATGATCCGAATCATGATATTACCGCCGGGTGCATCATCGAGCGGCCCAAGGTGATTTACAACGCCAAGACCGGCAAGTTTG
>DLFY01000242.1:758-11828 GCA_002482415.1 Phycisphaerales bacterium UBA7708 | reverse complement strand
GTCCGGCCTGGGCATTAAGCTGCTCGGCTGCTGAAGCACTGCTCTGGGCGACGGAGGCGTTCTGCTGGGTGGTGTTGCCCATCTGGGAGACAGCCTGACTGATTTGCCCGACGCCCTGAGCCTGTTCATTGCTGCCGGCGGCGATTTCGCCGACCAGGTCGGTCGTTTTGGCGATCCCGGCGACGATTTCATCGAGTGCCGTCTTGACCTGTCCGCAGATGGCGACGCCATTGCGGGCATGGCTGACCGATTGTTCAATCAGACCGGCGGTGTTTTTAGCGGCCTCGGCTGAACGCATGGCCAGGTTGCGGACTTCTTCGGCGACGACAGCAAAACCTTTGCCCGCTTCACCCGCCCGGGCAGCTTCGACAGCGGCATTCAGGGCCAGCAGGTTNNGCACGGGCCGCCTCGACGCCGGCGTTCAGCGCCAGCAGGTTCGTCTGGAAGGCGATTTCATCAATCACTTTCAGGATTTTGGCGGTTTCATCCGAGGATTTGCGGATATCGCCGATGGCCTGGGCCATCTGATTCATGGCCTCAGAGCCGTTATTGGCGGCTTTTCTGGCCTCAGCGGCAAGGGTATTGGCCTGTTTGGCATTGTCGGCGTTCTGCCGGGTCATCGAGGACATTTCTTCAAGGCTGGCAGACGTTTCTTCAAGCCCGGCGGCCTGTTCGGTCGTGGCGTTGGCCTGGGATTGCGAGTGGCCGGAGACTTCACAGGCGGCAGCGGCGATCTGGTCGGAACTGCTGCGAATGCTTTGAGTAACGGCCGACAAAGACCGTACCAGTCCCCGCGTAATCCAGATAATATAGCCGGCCAGCAGAACCGTGCCCCCAGCCAGCAGCGACAGCATCAGGATGGTTCGGCTGCGGATGATTCGGGCAGCAGCAGTTTCGTCGTCTGTGTTGCGCTGGGTGGCCATCTGCACGACCGAGTTAATGGCTGTACGGTGTGTTTCGTAGGCGTCGCGAATGGGGCCATAGGCCAGCGTGCGAGCGGTGTCGTAATCGCCGCGTTTGACCGCCGGTATCAGTTTATCATGAACCTGCTGGTAGAAATTCATTGCAGGCTGGTAAGATTCATCCACCAGCGCCGTTTTCATGGCGTCGGCATCAAGGGTGTCGGTCCAGAACTGGTGGCGGCTTTGATACTCTTTATACAGGGCGTTTTCCTTTTCAATAAGGGCATTCAGATTCTCCGGGGAGGTCGTCCCGAGCATTTGCAGTACGACCAGATAAGACTCCACGATGTATTCCGGCGGCGGGAGAATGTCGGCGATGATATCCTTGCCCTGGACGATGCGTTTGTACATCTCTCCGTTGACGCGAAGGGTATTTAATGTATGAAAGGAAATCATTGCATACCCGACAAAAATCACGAGCGTCATAATCCCAATGGCAGTCATCTTCTTGCGCATACTGGCGGCGGTCTGTCTCATCGCTATAAATCCTTAAACAAATAATACCTGTTATTTGTCAGCCTGGTGTTCTTGGGAGGGCCACAAGTCCTGTCGTCATGCACGGGGTACTTCGGCGAAGATAAAGAGGCGGATGATTAAATTCTGACAAACTGTGTATAAATTAGGGACTAATTCCCATGAATGATCCGTAAAAATACGGATTATTTTGATTCCGGCCTCGCCCAACGACTCAGAAGCATTATAGGACCAACTTCGATGCAATCAACTAATATAGGCAAACCCCCGTGTTTGCCCTTTCTTTTTAAAGGCTGATTGCTGACCGCTGAAAGCTGGCATAGAGAATCAATTCCAGGGGTAGGAAGAAATATCAGATAAGACTTGTCCAGAGGCAAAAAATAGGTACACTAACGGGCTACAGGAGAACTTTATCTGGAGCTGAACTATGGATGATGTAAGTCGTTTTATCGAGGTAATCCGGCAGGGATACAGTTGTATTTCCATCGTGACTCATGAAGAATACGAGGCGCTGGACGTGATTCGCCGCGCGGCCGAGAAGCTCGAATACAAGATGCAGATATGGTCGGTGGGACGGGGGATTCGGGATGGCTTTTTCCCGGTGCTGCCCAGTTTCGGCGAGCAGGAACAAAAAACGCCCGAGCAGGGTCTGGAGACCTTCTGCCGGGTGCCGCCCCGAACATTCTGCGTGGCGCTGGATTTGGGCAAATTTCTGTGCGTCAATACCACCCTGCGGATTCTGCGCGATACGATACATACCATCAGCTTCCACGGCAGTGTACTGGTTCTGGTCGATAGCGATGATGTGCTGCCGGCGGTCGTCAAGTCCTATGCACGGGAATTTGAACTGTCGCTGCCGGGGGAGAAAGAACTGGACAACCTCATTCGCACGACGCTGCGAGAAATTCACGACAAAACGCCGCTGCAAATCGGCATTACCAAAAACGGTCTGGCGGCCATCATCCGCAACCTGCGGGGGCTGTCGCTGCGGCAGGCCCGCCAGTTGATTTATGATGCGGTATCGGTGGATAAGAAATTCAATGACAAGGACGTCAACAAGATTCTGGCCGGCAAGCGGATGATGATCCGCTCCGATGGCCTGCTCGAATATGTCGAGGCCCCGCTGGATATGGAGGAAATCGGGGGCATGGCCAATCTCAAGCGCTGGCTGACGCTGCGGCAGAATGCATTTCGGGAAGAGGCCGCCCAGTTCGGAATTACCGCCCCGCGCGGCGTGCTGATTCTGGGGGTGCAGGGCGCCGGCAAAAGTCTGTGTGCCAAGGCGATTGCCACCGCCTGGCAGCAGCCGCTGTACCGGATGGACCCCAGTGCCCTGTTCAACAGCTATGTGGGCCAGTCGGAAAAGAATCTGCGCCAGGCCCTCAAGCAGATCGAGGCGATGGCCCCGGCGATTTTATGGATCGACGAGATTGAAAAAGGCTTTGCCTCGGCGGCCAGCCAGAGTACCGACGGCGGCCTGAGCAAGCGGATGTTCGGGACACTGCTGACCTGGATGCAGGAGCATCGGGAGTCGGTGTTTGTGGTGGCGACGGCCAATGATATCGAGGCGCTGCCGCCGGAGCTGCTGCGCAAGGGACGGTTTGACGAGATATTTTTTGTAGGGCTGCCGGGCGGGGAGGCTCGCAAGGAAATCTTCCGGATTCATCTGGCCAAACGCAAGCGGAATGCGGAACAGTTCGATTTGGACGCTCTGTCGCGGGCCTCGGAAGGCTACAGCGGGGCGGAAATCGAGCAGGCGGTGGTGTCGGCACTGCATGAATGCTACGGCGGCAAAGCCGAGCTTTCTACCGAGATGATTGTGACGGCACTGAAGGAATCGCCGCCGCTGTCGGTGACGATGCGCGAAAAAATGCTGGCCCTGTATGAGTGGGCACAGGGACGATGCGTGGAAGCGGAATAAATAAAGGATACAGGGATGCAGGGATACAAGCATACAAGAATAAATCCGATGCACGTAATGTGACGGGTGGCACAGTCTGACGCAGTCAGGCAGTGGGCGCTTGGATAAGAAAGCATAGAAAGCCACCCGCCCTTTTAAAGTACATCAATGCAAAAACAGGAGATTGTATGGAGCAGGCAGATAAGCATCAGAAGCTGCGGGAGTTGAAGGGGTGGTTTATTGGCCTTGGGGTGGTGGCAGTGATAATCGTCGGGCTGCTGGTGCTGTATATTCTGGCCGGACGGTCGGAACTGGATCGAAAGATTGCCGAATTGAAGGCCCAGGGGATTCCGACCAGTTTTGCGGAGTTGGAGGCTCAGCATAAGCTGCCGGCCGGGACGCCCAACGCGGCGGATGTGTACCTGAAGGCGTTTGCGGCATACCGGCCGTTTGCGAATGAGAATAAGCAGGATATGCTGCCGATCATGGGAAATCGTTTGAAGCCTGAAGGTAATGCCCCGTATCCGCAGGAAGAAATGGACGTGGCAAAGCAATTCATCGAGGCCAATCAGGCCATGTACGACCTGCTGCATCAGGCCGGGCAGATCCCGGACTGTGCCTATCCGCGGGATTTTTCTTCGAGTGGTACCATTTTCCAGTCCGATGTTTTGACTGCTATCAAAAAAGCGGCTCAAACGCAGGCTCTCGCAGCGCTCTATTATGCCCAGCAGGGACAGAGCCAGCAGGCTTATGACCATATCCGAGACGGCATTCGTCTGTGCGAGTCGATGTCACGCGAACCCTTTTTGATCGATCAACTGGTTCAAATTTCGATTGCCGCTCTGTGTGCGGGGACTACAGAGGATTGTCTGAAATATACCTCGTTTTCAGCGGAACAATTACAGGATTTGCAGAGTCAACTTGAACGGCTTCGAGGTCAGTGCGATATCAAACAAGCGTTTGCCGGCGAGATTTGTTTTCAGCTTGAATATTGTGCCGATCCCTATAATCCCGGGATGGCTATGGCCAATACAGCGCAAACCCGCCTGTTTCGGATGTCGGGATTATTTGAACGCAATATCCTGCGGTCTATCGAATCGACACAGAAATTGATGGCTGTGGATGAGTTGCCTGTCGGCCAGCGAGTGTCGCGCGCCGAGGCGATTGATCAGGAGGTGGATGATCTGAGCTTTCTGTATTTTCTGACCAAGATCGGGACGCCTTCATTGAGCAGGGTGTATAAAACTAATCTTCGCGTTCGGAGCGGGATTGACAGTATGATTACAGGTCTGGCGATTGAGCGGTACCGGCTGGCAGAAAAGAAGCTGCCCGAAACGCTGGAGGATCTGGTGCCGGCATATCTGCCGGAGGTGTACGTTGATCCGTTTGATGGCAAGCCATTAAAGTACAGACAGGATTATCCGGGGTATCGAGTGTGGGGCGTCGGTGAGGATGGAATCGACAACGGCGGCCAGGAACGCGATATCAACGACCGCCAAAAACCCTGCGACGAGGTGGTGCGAATCTATCGGTAAATAGCCCACGAACTACGAACTCGAGTGCGTGGCACGGCCAAGCGAAGCTTGACCGTGGCGCGCCACCCCGTGCCCTGCAATCTGTATTCCTATATTCTTGTATACTTGTATACCTTTTTACTCCCCCCCGGCCCGAAGGGCCAGCCTAATACAGCCCAGGGCAGCGCCCTGGGTTGCCTCCCACGTCTCTTTTCCCACGCCCTGAAAGGGCAGCATAATATTTTCTCAAAATGACTTGCTCAACCTATTTCCTTTTTGAATTTTACATTGTCATTTTGATTTTTAAATTTTCTATTTATATTTTGTTTCGTATTTCGTGCTTCGAATTTAGAATTTTTCCCATCTTTACCTGCATACCTTTTTGCCCCCCATTCCGGCCCGAAAACGCCAACCTAACCCAGCCCATGGCATTCCCGAGTCCCAACGGGACAAAAGCTCCTTTACGGCCCGACAAGTTCTAACTCAGACTTGATCTCTTCTTTGGCCCCGCTGCTGTAATCAAATATCCGCACGATATCATCGCTAACGCCTTCATCGTCCCGGCGATTGGGGCCATAGCTGATGAATGTGTAATGGGCCGGCTCCCTGAAACGCAGCACAAGCGGCGTCCCCCATGCATCCAGAATCTGTTCCTCGGCATTATCGAGGGAAACGACATCTTCATAAGAATTCTTTTTGACCCACGCAATCAAATCCTGAACAGTCACCGTATGTGTGTTATCCATATCGATTTGTTTAGCAATGCCGTCTGAAAGAATACTTATGGTTATATTCGTTTTGAGTCGCCTGCCGTCGCTAATCACAGCTTGGGTATATTCATAACGTTCGTACATCACAAGAAAACACAAAGAGAGAATAGCCCCTGCTATCCAATACCTTTTTTTCATAATACACTCACCTATCCGGCAACATCATATCAATCCCATATCCATCCATTGCTCCTCTTTGAAATTTCCAATCTACAATTTCCAATTTAAAATTTCTCCGAACTCCATACTTTCTACTCCGCAATCACCTCGGCTATCCTGCCCAGCAGCTCCGTTGACGGCGCATCGGTCTTGCCGTAAACCAGGATCACAAAATTATCCGCCAGAATCTCCTCCGGATGAATGATATAGTGCGTGTTGTACCCGATCTGCTCAAAATAGCCGGACACCCTGCCCGCATCCAGCAGCAGGGGCTGTCCATCGTGCAGCATCACCGTAAAATCGTTCGCATCCGCCCCCGGCTCAACGGCCAGCAGCTTGAATTCAAGATAATAAAACATCCCCCCGCCTTCATTGGGATCGTAAGTCTGGGTCCGCGAGCACAAAAACGGAACCGTCCAGATTGCCTTATCCTCATATTGCACACGAATCCGGCAGTCCAGCCGCGGCGCATCGGGATTGGTAATCTGTCTGGCCGCCAGGTCCGCCGGCAGCCGGATTTCATTGCACTTCTCAAATCCGACCACCTGGTAAAGCCGGTCCCGCAGCGCGGGATTATGCCGCGACAGGACATGAAACAGTTCATGACAGACCAGCTCCGCCAGTTGCTGCTCCGACCACCTGAGCATATTCAGGGGCAGAAAAATGCCGTTGCCGCGGGTATAGGCCGCACCGCATTCCTCGATGCCGCTGGTTTTGACTAAATAGATCACCTCGGGAAATGCAAACGTAAAACCGCCCAGCCGCGAGCCGATGCTGCGGATAGCCTTGGACAGCCTCTGGATTTCCTGTTCATTCCAGGCCAGCACACCCCGCCCGATAAATTCCAGATACGCCTTCTGCGGCACATCCGTATCGGTATCCATCCGGGACAGCCGGTCAAACACGCTGAGCCGCTCGATATACTCATCGGGGGTCATCAGCAGCTTTTTCCCTTCCTCCACCGATGCAAACACTGCGGCGCAGTCTTTACGAAAACGAACCTCGCCGCAGCAGACCGACGCCAGCACCACCGCATACAACACCACACACCACACAGACCTCATCGTTTGTCTCCTTACAAAACAGTCGCCTCCAGAAGCGGCTCCCCCGCCCCGCTTCCATTTTATCTTTCCCACAGTGTGCGGCCCCGGCCAAGCCCGGCTTAACCGCAACCCATCACTCCGTGCCCTGCAATCTATATTCCTGTATACCTGCATACCTGTATACCTGAATTGAATTTCCTCAATCATCAATCTGCAATCGAAAATCGTCAATCCCTGCCTTCCTGTACACTTGTATCCTTACCCCCCCCACTCCGCCGCCTTGTGCCATGTAATCCATCCACCTTGAACTCTTTTATTTTTTGGAAAAGACACAGTCAGGAAGTTGAATACAAGACTCACTTTCAGGAATAAATATATCCGCAGCCTCACCAAACTTACCGACATTGTCATAGCTGATTCGAATTTGGTAACGATAACCCGGGGCGATGCAAAGCGGCCCATAACTGCCATCCTCACGGGTTTTTATGTAAGGCCCGCCAATCGTCTTATTGTTAATAAGAAAGTCGAAATTGAAACTTTGATTGGCAATGCCATTCCCGCCGGCATCCAGAATTCTCCCCCGAATCTGAGTCGGACGAATCATGCGAAGCGTAATCTTCTCCCCGGGCATCGCCTTAACCACTTGAGCAATAAACTCTTTCTTGTCGGGATAATCATTGTACATAGAAATAAAATGTTCAATTTGCGGTTCCGAACCTCTTTCATCGCGCCATCCCATCTCCAATTGGCCGTTCTTATCGGTCTTGTTCTCGCGACCAAAAACACGCTCCCACTTATCCCCGCTGTAATACTCGTGATATAACCAGACATCGGGGGCGGGTTTCCCCTCCATATCCAGAACCGTTACATGGACCGTCGAAGGCTTTTGTTCAATGGATATTTCATGACGGGTGACATCCAACATTCCCGTGGATATTTTTGTTTCTGGATGCTTCTCAATATATCCCGGCGCAGCAACGGATATGAGGGTACAACTGACAATAGTATCAACGGCAAAAGAGACCTTGCCGCTGTCGTTGGTCTTGCCGAGGAAACGGCCCTTGCCGTTAGAGTCGATGGTAAAAGAAATCAGAACTTCCGCCCCTGATACCGGCTTTTCCGTAGCCGCATCCCGAACAGAAACTTCAAGAAGTCTGCGAACATATCCCGAACCACGGGGTATTTTCATATTCCATGTATTCCCGGCCTCAGAAAATACCTCCGGGTACACAACCGGGCCTGTTGCTGCGATCACTTTTTGTTTCTCAGTTGTTTCCACTTCATATTGAAATGCATAAGCCTGATAAAGTTCCGTAACAAATTCCTTTTTGAGTGCTTGATATGCGTCATCCGTTCCATATAATGCAAACTGGCCTCTGCCGGGATTCATCAGAAAACGCGCCTTTCCCTCACTATTTAGATGCACATAAAAACTATTACCGTTTTCCTGCGTAATATAGATATAAGCACTGGGCAGGATAATCGGGTCTCGCGTATGCTTATCAATAAAGGACAATTCGATAGCAGCACTTGGAATCAGTGTTTCTCCCAGGTGCTCCTCGGAAAGTCCCTTATCAATGATGATGCGGATATGCTTTGTCCCGGCAGTGGTTTCAAAAAACTCATACCCCTTCTCCCCGGCATTGCACCGAAGCTCAACGGGACCGGCAAATATTCCCGAAAAAGAGAACAGGCCATCCTTGCCGGTAGTAACCGCAGCTAATTTAATATCTTGGGCGGGGGCATTCAGGGTAAGGCGGGCATTGGATACAGGCCTGCCCAGGAGATTCGTCACAACACCCGACACTTCAAATAATTCCGGATTCAGTGAAAAATCGCCCATATCAACAAGACCCGCCTCTTTGGCATAATATAACTCGACACCCTTATTTCCATTTTTTCTTAAACCCGAACTGAAATGCTTCACACAGCAGACACCTTCGGGTGTTGTCAACCGTACCATATAATTGGTATTCATCACAAGGCCTTGTACGGAAAAAGTCCCTTTTTCGTCGGTAATCGTTTCCTTGTAGCGTCTCTCGGGATCAAAGTGATAGCCGGCCATGAAGACTTCGACCAATGCCCCCGGAACGGGANNCCGATAATATGATATGCCGGCTTGAGGATCAGCGTCACCGGTTCAGGCCCTGGAATTCTGAATATGTCCCGGTGACTGTAGAACTGATGAACTGCAACAGCCCCGGCTCCTTCAGCAATTAAATACGCATCCATACTCAGCCAGCCGGTATCAGAGTCCTGAAAGAACGGGCCGGACTCTGCCTCAAGCTGCAGTGCAGTTAAAGACGGATTTGTCTCATGCCGCTGCTTATTATCCAGATACTTCCACATCACATTTTTTTTGCATTCCTCCCGTGAGGGTTGCAGAACAAAACCTCCCTGTGAGTCTGTATAGACAGCATGATTGGGGTCTGATAACAAGTACACCTTGACATTCGCCAACGGCGATCCTTCGGAATCCATACATAGCCCACGGATACCTTGGGCCTGGGGTTGCTCTTGTTTATGTTTGAAAATCAGCTCGGGATATGTCGCTGAGGGAACCTGAATCACAGGATTTTCCACTGTCAGTTCCGCTGTTTTGGAAATACAGGAAACTTCGTATCGACCCGCAAGTACAGTAAAATGAAACCGTCCCTGCAAATCGCATCGGGCCGTTTCGCCTATTTTCCAAAATGCCAGGTAGTCCGCCAGATCATCTGTCTTTTGATGTTTCATGGCGACAAGCACATCCTGACCGGGAATAGCACCGTCTTGCATGGAGCCTTTGATTGCTACATCAATGCCGGCAACAGCCTCGATGCGAAATTCTAGGTGCCGACCTTCCTCGACCGTAATCTTCAGCTTGGGTGAAAAAAGCCCTTCCAGATAATTATGGTGAAATATCGTGTACACCCCCGGCACCATGGCATCAGCAAAAAATTGTCCTTGCTCATCGGTCTGAAACGTACAAATGTCTTTAGGAGAAAGTGAACGATACACAGTAATTTCACCACCAGCATCCCACATGTAAAGTGGGACCCCGTTTGCGCCCTGATGCCGATGCACTGAAATCGTTTCTCCGGCCAGCGGAAGACCGCTGTCGGTTCGTATCAATTGTCCGGCAAACGACGCTTCTCGCTTTAACACAAGACGAACGTCCCGCCGGCCGATGGAATACGTGCAGCCTCGCAGATCCTCATCGGTTCGAAAAGTATAGGTCCCTGCATAACCCTTTTTTATGGCATAAAATTCAACATTATCTGCCAGCGATAAATCATCGAATGTAAATCGTCCCTCAGCATTTGTTTGACGAGTGAATAATGGGATGTCCGTCGTTAATATATCAATAGGCTTTTTCAGAAACACGGATACAGCGGCATCGGATATCGGCTGTCCCTGGCTGTCAACCACCTGCCCGGAAATCGAACCTCGATTGGGGGACAAGATAACAGGCGACTCTTTTTTCACTTCGGTATAGTCAAAGCAGTGTATGGCATAACCGTCTGCATCAATAATTGCTATCGTCGAATAGATGGTGTCGAAGAATCCCCGAGAACGTGAAAACGCATAAACTCCTTCCGCATTCGTCGCAACAGTTCCGGCATGGATTGCTGAATAGGGCACATAGTCCTTTTCAGGAAAGTCATATATTTCAATCTGTGCACCGCTGACGGGTTTCCCCTGATCGTTAAGCACCCTGCCTCGCAATATGATTTCGTTTGGATCTCCTTGCTGAGCATAAACTGCAACGGTGCCGACAAAAACGCTGAGCAACACAAATACTGTCTTCATACGTAGTCCTTCTGATGTTATCAATAAATCAACCAGTGGGTTAAACAGAACTTTTATCAGGGCCAGATTCATCCCGCATTCCGTCGGGATTGACCCCGATTCACAGGTGAATCGTACCACAAATGCCCGGTTTGTCAATCAGAGAAATCAGAATAACAACCATGTGGAGAATGGATGTGTGTTTCAAATCTGCTATACATCCATGCAAGTCGCCTGAATCTGTAATCACGGCATGTCTGTGACTTGATATTAAGGTAGTCCCAATAATTACTCTCCGGTGGGATAAAATTTGACTTTACGGATTCGAACTTCGAATTTTGGATTTAAACCTGCATACCTCATTCCCTCCCATCCCATCATCATTCCCGCCAAAAGCCTGTCCTCGCCCAGGCGGGGACGGGAATCCAGCTCCTGCTGGAAGCCAGCAGTTTATTTCTCAATTCTCAACTCTTAATT
>DLFY01000242.1:0-705 GCA_002482415.1 Phycisphaerales bacterium UBA7708 | reverse complement strand
ATCGAAAATCGTCAATTCCTGCCTTCCTGTATCCCTGTATTCCTGTATTCTTATTTCCCCATCACAATCGCCGACCCCGTCCAATGCTCCTCCAGGTACTCCCGGGGCAGCGTCAGCAATCCTTCCGAAGGATCCGCCACCACCACCGCCGCCTCCGTCATCGCCACCACCGCCACGCAGTGATTCATCACCCGGCTCTGGGGCATCATCACCAGCATCACCTCGCCGTCGGCCAGCACAGGCAGCACACGGCCCCGCATATACCGGCACCTCACCCGCTCGCCCGCCGCGGCCTGAATCCCCCAATATAAATCATACTCGGCCGTCCCGATAAAAGGACAGCTCCGGCTCAGCCCCGCCAGCCGGCCTTCCGACACATCCACCCCCAGCCGACGCAGCGCCGTCGCCGCCGCCGCAGGCCCGCAGGTAAATGACGTACTTTGCCGACAAACCCCATCCGCATCAAAATACGACCCCGCCGCCGCCAGCCGCGTCGCCGCCATCGCCGTCCCCACACAGGGAATCACCCCGAACAGCGCCATCGCCGCCCCAGTCAGACACACCACCGCCCACCGCTCCGCCCGATAGGGCAGATAAGGCCGCACCGCCGCCAGTCCCATGGGAATCACAAACGAAAGAATCACAAACTTGACCCGCCCCCCCGCCAGTGCAAAGGCAATCCCATCACTGCTGCCCGAACTCCAC
>DLFY01000277.1 GCA_002482415.1 Phycisphaerales bacterium UBA7708 | reverse complement strand
TCATCGGCTGCATGGCCCAGCGCATGGGCGAAGAATTACTCCAGCATGACAGCGTAGATATCGTCGCCGGCCCCGGCCAACTTGCCGAAGTTCCCCGCCTGATTGATGAAGCCATCGACAGACACATCAATCACTTGGCCGTCACCGAATCCATCCGTCGCCCGGACAGTCTCGAACACCAGCAGATTCTCGATGAATTTGAGATGGAATATGATTCCGACAAAAATCATATCAAATCACAGGCTTTTATCCGCGCCATGCGGGGCTGCAACAACTTCTGCACCTACTGCATTGTGCCCTATGTGCGCGGCCCGGAGATTTCCCGTCCGCCCGAGATGGTTCTGGAGCAGGCCCGAAAGCTGGCTGATTCCGGCATTCAGCAAATCACCCTGCTGGGCCAGAGCATCAACGCCTATCGCTGGCAGCAAGGCGACAAGACATGGACCCTGGCCGACCTGCTCGAAAAAGTCAGCGATATCGCCGGCGTACACTGGGTCCGATTCATCACCAGCCATCCGGGATATTTTGATGATTCCATCCTTCAGGTCATGGCTGACCTGCCCAAGGTCTGTCCCTACCTCCATATCCCCGCCCAGAGCGGCTCCGACCGCATCCTGAAAGCCATGAATCGCGGCTATACTTCCGCCTGTTATATGGCCCTGATGGACAAGGCCCGCGCCACCGTGCCGGATATCGCCATCGCGGGCGATTTCATCGTTGGCTTTCCCGGCGAGACACACGAAGACTATCAGGCCACAGCCGAACTCATTCGCCGGGTACGCTACAAAAATTGCTTTATCTTCAAGTATTCGCCCCGCCCGGGCACCCGCGCCGAACAGAAGCTGACCGATGATATCCCTGATGAGGTCAAACAGCATCGCAATATGGAATTGCTGGAGATTGTCAATCAAATCGCCGAAGAGGACAACAAACGATTTGTCGGAAAAACACTGGAAGTGCTCGTCGAAGGCCCNNGCCGCAGACTCAGATGACAATCCGCAATTGATTGGCCGTACCGCCCATGATTATATTGTGGTATTCAACGGCCCTGCTTCGCTGGCCGGACAATTCGCCAAAATCAGTATTTCCAAAACATCCCCGCTGACACTGTTCGGTAATTTGGCCTGATTCTATTTTCCAGCCGTCCCATGATACACCGCCAGCGATTGCACCAGGCCCGCCGCCGTGTGGGGTTTGGCTTCCAGATGAATCGTCAGGCCGAGGGCTTCCAGTTGCCGTGTCGTCTCCGGGCCAATGGAAGCGATTTTGACCGCCGCGTTTTTCACCAGCGTCTTATCAATCTGTTCAAAGAAGCCCTGCACCGTCGATGAGCTGGTAAAGGTAATCCAGTCCGCCCCGCCCGCCAGAATCAATGCGACCACATGGTCTTTTGCCTCCTGCGGCTGTTGCCTGGTCACTGTGGTATAAATCCGGATATCCTCCACCGCCGCCCCGCTTTGCCGCAGGCCATCGGCAAGGTCGTCGGTTGCCGCCCCCGACCGCAGCAGCAGAACATTTTTCCGCCTTATATCCGAATGTCCGGCCAGTTCCCTGGCCAGAGCCTTGCCCGTGAATTCCGATGGCACAAAATCCGCACGAATGCCATATCGCAGGAGGGACTCCGCCGTCGGTTTCCCGATGCAGGCGATTTTGGCAGAACCAAACGCCCGACTGTCCTTACGATACCGGGCCAGTAATTCCATCGTAAAATCCACCCCGTGCGAACTGGTAAACACAATCCAGTCGTAATCGTTCAAATCCCGAATTGCATTTTTAAGTACAGGGCTTTCAATAGGCCCCTGCAGCTCAATGCACGAAAAATCAACCACGCCGGCCGCCTGCTGCCCGAGCAGTTTGCCAAGACGCTGATTGCCCGCCGGGTCGCGGGTTACAATAATGGTCTTGCCGAACAATGGCTGTGACATGAACCAGTTATACACATCGGGACTGTCTGCAGCTTTGCCAATCATTACAATCGCCGGCGCCGACAGACCTGCCGTTTTGCATATCGCATCAATATTATCCAGCGGTCCCCTGGCCATTCTTTGACCCGGCAGCGTCGCATGTTGTATCACCGCCGCCGGCGTGTTGGCGGGTTTGCCGCCGGCAATCAGCCGCTCGGCTATCTGGGCCAGATTGCTCATGGCCATATACAGCACAATCGAACCGTCAAACCGCGCCAGGTAGTCCCAGTCGATAAAATCAAAATCCTTGTCCGCCGACGGATGACCGGTCACAAACATCACCTGCGAACAGGTATTGCGGTCGGTCAGAAAAATCCCGCTGTATTCCGCCGCCGCCAGCCCGGCCGTGATTCCCGGCACAATTTCAAATGCAATCTCCGCGTTGTGCAGAGCCGCCGCCTCTTCCCCCCCCCGGGCAAACAACATCGGGTCGCCGCCTTTGAGACGAACCACAATCTTGCCCTCCAGTGCCTTCTGCACGAGCAGTGCATTGATCTGGTCCTGTTTATAGCTGTCCTGCCCGCCGCGCTTGGCGACAGAAATTTTCTCGGCAGCCGCGGGCGCATACTCCAGAAAATCCGCATTCGCCAGCCCGTCGAAAATAACACAGTCCGCCTCCGACAAACACCGGATTGCCTTAAGCGTTATCAGCTCCGGATCGCCCGGCCCCGCCCCCACCAGATACACCAACGGTTTTTTCATCGCTTAGTTCTCCTCCAGAATGTCTATCGCCCCGCCCGAAATCATTTTTTCTGCCAGCTCTTGGGCCACTGCCGGTGCTGCTGCAAAGCCGCCTTCGGCCTCACACCGCAGCTCATCCGTCCCGTCCGGCCGCGACGCAAACGCAGACATCATAATCCGCTCTCCCGCCCGGCGTGCATATACCCCAACCGGCGCGTGACAGCCCGGATGCAGCCGCCGCAGGACAATCCGCTCCGCCTCCACCAGCGTGCGACTTTGCATATCATCAATCGCTTCCACCATGTTACGCGTCGCGGCATCATCAGCTCGAACCTGCACCGCCAAAGCCCCCTGTGCCGGGGCGGGCAGAAATCGCTCCGGTTCCAGCAGAAACGCAATACGTTCCTGCAATCCCAGCCGCAGCAGCCCCGCTGCCGCCATCACCAATAAATCATATTGCCCCTCATCCATTTTCCGCAGCCGGGTATTCACATTGCCGCGAATGGTCTTGATGCTCAAATCCGGACGCAGCCTGAGAAGCTGGGCCTGCCGCCGCAGGCTGGAGGTGCCGACAAACGCCGACGGTGCAATCTGCATGAATGACCCGATCTTTAGCCGCGATACGACACAATCCGCCGGATTCTCGCGTACAGGAACCGCCGCAATCACCAACCCCGCCGTGTCCGCCGTCGGCAAATCCTTATAACTGTGTACCGCGACATCCGCCTTGCCATCCAGCAAAGCCCGCTCCAGTTGTGTTGTGAAAAATCCCACCCCTTCCATCTTCCACAGCGGCTGCTCAGTATCCTGATCCCCCTGTGTACTGATGATAACCAGCTCCGTTTGCAGGCCGGGGTGTTTATTCTCCAGCATCCGCGCAACCAGCTTTGTCTGAACCAGCGCCAGCGCCGAACCGCGTGTAGCAATCCGCAATGCCGTCATTGCCCCTTCCTCCGCCGTTTGGTATCCAGGAACAGCTTTCGGACCAGCTCCGCCGCCTGGGCCTTATCGCCCCGGGCACGCGGTGAATCGGATTCCTTGAGATATTGTATCGGCCCATGCAGCAGCTTTCGGGCAAGCCCTTCGGCAAACTGTTCCAGCCGCTCCTGATCGCTCTTGGCAAAATACCGGCGATTTCGCTTGGCGTAGGTGCCCGCCTCGCCCAGAATCCTGCCGGTTAACTCCGCAATCACCCCCGCCGTATCCAGGGACTCCTGCCAGCGGATAAACCGCGTCGTATGCAGACGAATAATCTTCTGGGCCGGCTCAATCCAGACACTGCGATTGGCACGGTTCTTTTCAACCTGCTCATTCAACTGGTCAATGTTAATCAGTTCGACATTATCCAGACTACCCACCGCAGGCTCCACATCCCGCGGTACCGCCAAATCGATAATCAGCAGCGGATTGGTCCGCTGAGAAAGATAATACCCTGCATCTTCCGCCGTCAGGACCGGATGCGGTGAAGCCGTGGAAAAGATCGCAACATCCGCGCCCGCCAGATACTCCGGCAGGCACGCCAGCGCCGCCGCTTCTGCACCCCGGATGGTCTCGGCAAGCTGTCTGGCCGAATCCAGAGTGCGATTAATGATCGTCAAACGGCTGATTTTCGATTTGGCAAGATATTTCGCTGTCAGGGCTGCATTATCACCGGCTCCAATCAAGAGCACTTTCGCCCCTTCCAGCCTGCATTTGGCACGTACCGTCTCCACCGCCGCCATACTCAGCGACACCGCCCCGCAATTGATCTCCGTGCCCTGCCGGACCGCCTTGGACGCACGAAACGCACAGTGCATCAGCTTGTGAAAACAAAACCGGCTGGTCCCCGCCTCAATCGACTGGGTATAGGCATCCTTGAGCTGATGCACAATCTGGTTTTCCCCCAGCATCTGGGATTCAAGCCCCGCTGCCAGCGAAAACAGATGCTCCACGGCGGCCTTTTCCTCAAACACCTCACAATGACTTTGCCAGACTACCGCTGCCTCCGGCCTGACCACTGACAATGCTTTCTCGACAACCGCCTCAGGCTTGACTTTTTTGGGACAATTCAGATACAATTCTGTGCGATTGCAGGTACACAGAATCATCGCCTCCAGCGCCTCATCAGCAGACCGAAGTACTTCCAGCAGAAACCGCTGCCGGCCTGAATCCAGGGCCACCGCCTCCCGTACTTCCAATGGAGCAGTATGAAAATTAATACTATAGCAGATAAAACGCATCTGAATCGATCTTTTCTATCATGGATGGTTAATTTCCGGCCAAATCCTGACATACACAGAGCATCACTTTACCACAGAAACCCAGGCGATGCAATGGACCGGCCAGACCGCCCACTGATACAGATAAAAATCGATTCATTAAAGTTACAACTTGTCTGGAATACCCTGCCGATTTCTGTTAATCCCGCACAAAAAAG
>DLFY01000210.1:3847-7108 GCA_002482415.1 Phycisphaerales bacterium UBA7708 | reverse complement strand
CGGCCATAATCGGCAGTGTGGCGTTTTTGGATCCGGCTACGTCTATCGTGCCGGACAAGCGAACCGGCCCATCAATTTCAAAGATATCCATATCCTGTTTTTCCTTATTGTATAGTTATGTCAAGTCTGTATACAAATATATACTGATTCTACTTGAAATNNTTTTCCGGTTCGTCGCGGCTAAGTACAGCCGCTTCAACCACTTGCTTCTTTTGCTCGCGGAATAATCATACCCGTTGGGTATATCGGCATTTTTTCAGATTAAGCCAGACCCAGCACGTGCTGCATTGTGTACAGGCCGGGTTTCTGGGTCAGTATCCAGTTGGCTGCTCGCAATGCACCGCCGACAAAGGTATCCCGGCTGTGGGCGTTATGCGAAATGGTAATCGTTTCGCCGATGGTGCTGTAGATGACCGAATGCTGGCCGACGATGTCGCCTGCGCGAATGGCGTGCATGCCGATGGTGCCGCCCTGACGCAGGGCTTCTTTGCCTTCACGGCCATGGACTAAGCAGCCCGGGAAGTCCCGGCCGGTGGCCTGGCAGATGCTTTTGGCCAGCGACAGGGCCGAGCCGCTCGGGGCATCTTTCTTAAATCGATGATGGGCTTCGGTAATTTCGATATCGTAATTGGCCCCCAGCGCTTCCGCGACCTTGCCGACAATGCTGAAAAGCAGGTTCATCCCGAGGCTCATATTAGTTGCCTGCACAATAGCAATCTTCTGGGCAGCATTTTTGAGCAGGTCCATGTGGGTATTATCCAGGCCTGTCGTACCCATCACTAAGGCGGTAACTGATTTCTCCGCCCAGCTTATGGTTTCCGCGGCCGCCTGGGGCAGGGAAAAGTCGATCACGACAGAGGCTTTTTGTGGGAAAGATTTGTCCAGATTGACGCCTATCGGCGACACCCCAGCCAAAACTCCGACATCTTTTCCTAATTCCGGATGTGCGGGGTGGTCAACGGCCCCAGCGATCTGAAAGACCTGCTCTTCAACTGCCAATGCCAGTATGCGACGGCCCACGCGTCCGGCCGCACCATGGATTACCAAAGTGGGTTTCATTGTGTATCTCCAATTTGAGTTCTATGCTTGTTCAGTGGCGATAAGTATAAGTGGTTCGGATGCTTCTGACAAGACTGAACCTGCGATTGCGCTTGACAGTAACAAAAGAAAGGGGATAATCGTCTTATATTAAAAGAACGGAATAATTCTGGAGATTGAAGATGTTTAAAAAGTGTGTAATGTGCATGCTGGTTTTGAGTCTTGTCTTATCTTCTGTATTAGTAAGCGGTTGTGAAAAGAAGTGGCAGTCTGGGGCGCTGATTGGCGCAGGTGCCGGCGCGGCCATCGGACAGGTGGCCGGCGGCAATACCGAAGCGACGCTCATTGGCACGGGTGTGGGTGCATTGGCCGGCGGTCTGATTGGCGGGGCGATGGATAGCTCCGATGCGAAAAAGGCCGATGAGGCCAAGAAAGCCCCCGCTGCATCAGCAGCCTCAGACCAGAATACCGTGACCGTCTGGCTGACCAATCCCAATGGTTCGCAGACACCCGTGCGGCTGACCCGCAACGCGGACGGCTCTTACACCGGCCCCAAAGGCGAGCGCTACCAGACAATGCCCACCGAGGAACAGCTCAAGCCGGTGTACGGCATTTAATGGTTGGCAAATCGATTTGACTGACAATCAAGGCAGGCTGTGGCCTGCCTTTTTTAATGCGCTAAATATTTTTATCGTGCCGGCGGGGAAGGCGTACTTGTCCAGATCTTTCGGGCTGACCCACTTGACGGCATCGCAGGTGATGGCTTTGGCTTTTCCGTCGACAGGCTCGCAAGCGTAGGTGTGCAGTGTCACCGAAAAATGCGAATAGACATGTTTAACTACACAGAGTTTTTTGCCTGCCCTGACCGTAAGGCCCGTTTCTTCGAGGACTTCCCGTTCTGCGGCGGCGGTGAAGGTTTCGCCTTGTTTTTTCTTGCCGCCGGGCAATTCCCACAGCCCGCCGAGAAAGCCTTCGGGCCTGCGCTTATCAATCAGGATTTTTCCTGCATCATTGGTGACTAGGGCGACGACAACCGTGTAATGCGGCGTCTTTTTTTCCTTCTTTCGCACCGGCAGCACATCCTGCAGATTCTGCTTTCGGGCCTGGCAGAATTCCCGTACCGGGCAGATCAGGCACTGCGGATTTTTCGGCGTGCAGATTTCCGACCCGAGTTCCATCAGGGCCTGATTCCAGTCACCGTAGCGATCTTTGGGCAGAAGCTCTTCGGCAATCTGCCATAGACGGTCCCGGGTTTTTGCATCGGCAGGGTTGTCCTGAATTGCATACAGCCGGCACAAGACGCGAATGACATTGCCATCCAGCACGGCCTTTCGCAGGCCAAAGGCAATACTGCCAATCGCCCCGGCGGTATATCGGCCGATGCCGGGCAGGGCGAGGATGGCTTCAAACTCCTGCGGGAATTGTCCGCCGTATTGCTCGACAATCACCTGGGCCGCTTTGTGCAGCGATTTGGCGCGGGTGTAATAGCCCAGCCCCTGCCAGAGTTTCAAAACAGTATCCAGCTTTGCCCCCGCCAGCGCCTGCACCGTCGGCAGTTTTTTGAGAAACCGCTCATAATAGGGAATGACCGTCTTGACCTGGGTCTGCTGAAGCATAATCTCGCTGAGCCAGATGCAATACGGGTCCTTAGTCCGACGAAACGGCAAATCCCGTGCAGCGGTATCAAACCATTGCAGCAGGCTTTTATGAAACTGGATGTCAGAGGTTTTGGCCATTCGAAATGGGTTGGAATGCGGATATTAATAAATTGAGATAATGCTTTTGTGTAAATCGATTGACTGTTATAAGGACTATGAATAAGAGAAATAAGAATACGGAGAGCCCGGACATTCCAATCGAGATGCCACTATTAATCATGAAATCTCCAAATAGTTCCCAGTCGATAGCCGTGCCGGCGGAGGACATTCCACTTATCTTTTCAATGAAAAGCTGACTTTTGGTGTATTTGACCCAACATGCCCAACTGTTTATTATCAGACAGATGATAAAAAGGATTAGTCCAACAGGCTGATGTTTCTGGACAAATATCCCTCTTAATAATAACTGTCTTTGCGGTTGAGTCAATTGATCCAACGTGAGGTTGTGTTCCGACAAGAAAGCATTTGCTTTTGCTTCAACAGATTTTGAGTAAGTCAATTTCATGACGTCTTTTCTCTATGATAAGGTGTTAAATTACGTCATAATTACGTTGTTGTAATTTTG
>DLFY01000210.1:0-3828 GCA_002482415.1 Phycisphaerales bacterium UBA7708 | reverse complement strand
AATTGTACCACAATGACATAGGGATGTTAGAGTGTTTCATCGTTTCAATATATTGCGTCATATTACCACAATTATTCCTAATTTCGTTTACTGTTTTATTTCCGAAAGGCCATTTAAACTTCAATGAAGTCATTTTTCGTATCAGGTAATTCATCCCATTGACGCCCCTCAAGCATTCGGCCGTTCTTCTTTTTATTAAATCCNNAGGTACATCTGAAAAGACACACTTATTTTTTATGGTCAGTATCCACTCTTCTTTGATTGGTCGGGCGTTTGGACCGGATTCACCGCCAACTATCACCCAGTTAATTCCGTGCAGATTTAATTCGTCTAATGGCCCCAGCAGTGGTTCCAGAGATAGAAAACGGATGTGTGCATCAACCTGTCGAAGATGGTCCACTCGATGAAGATACCTGTTGTTTTCAACGGTAACACCCATCCAGATATTCTCTGACCAATTTAAAATCGGGGCCAATTCCGCAAGTCTCTCGGATCGTTTCGTTAATATCTGATAAGTGTGCCGAGGGGTGTTGTTCATAACCTCAAAGATGCTTTGGATATATTTGGCCGGAATATCTTCATGAAACAGATCGCTCATTGAATTAACAAAAACCACCCTTGGTTTTTTCCACTGGTGAGGTTCTTTGATGGCTTCCGAATGAAGAGTGACCTTAAAGCCATTGCGATAACGGTATTGCCCCATGGCTTGCAGCCGTTTTGCCATGCGTTCAGCATAGCAATTAGCACAGCCTGGACTAATTTTCGTACAGCCGGAAACAGGATTCCAGGTACATTCCGTCCATTCTATTGAAGATTGGGTGGACATTATACAATTCCCTTATCACGGTATTTTGTCATTATATCCTGTACTATTTTATGACCTGTTGGGTTCGGTGATGCGAAAAAAAGATAATATACAATTGCTCCCTTTGTATTTCGCATGGGCATAGGGTCGGCTACATAATCGAAACCAGCCTCTTTTCTTAATCGTTCACGAAATGCTTCTGCGATATCTTCATTCGAGTTTTTTTCTTCAATTACATCAAAAAGGCCTTGCGATTTTTTGTACGCTACATTTCTCCAGCTATCATTTCCCCAGAAAAGATTCATTTTTTCAATCTGAGAACTATTAACCTTTTCTGGATTTCGCCATAATACATTTCTGTTCATGTCCATGACAGGAAAGTTAAGAAATATCTCTATTGCTTTTGATTGTCCAGCGCAAGCAATAATTTTCCAATCTAAATTCAATCTGTATGGATCAAGTAAGCAGACCGCTCGTTTGTAATTTTCGTATTTAATCTCTGGAAATATCTTCTCCAGAAGTACAGTATTGCAATCGCCATTAAATATAGTTACATTATTTCGCTCTTCTGATAAGGCTTGTAGATGTTCGACTCTTTCGCTATCTAGATCAATAAAATAATACCATGTAAATGGGGGTTCGACTTGCAAGGCATTTATTGGGCTGCCTAAAATAAACTCGCTTCTTGTTTTTGATCTATGGATGCCATAACCAGCAAAACCATCTATGTAATAAAAGCCTTTAAGAAAATTCTGTTTGGACATTATTTTGGTATAAGCAGGAGCATATTGTTTTAGTATCTCCAGTTTAATTTCGGACCAATAACCAATCTCATCAAATTGCTCACTTTTGTCTTCCACCATTTTTGACTCCTTCTTAATTTATTATGAAAATTACGATCCTTTCTCCGGATTTTTCAGTTCTTCGATCTTGGGCAGGTCTTTGAGGCTGGCCAGGCCGAAGATGTCGAGGAATTTTTTGGTGGTGCCGTACAGCATCGGCCGCCCGAGGATTTCCGCCCGGCCGACGATTTTGACCAGCCCCTTATACATCAGGTTGCGAATGACTTCACCGGTGGCCACGCCGCGGATGGCCTCGATATCCGCCCGAATGATCGGCTGCTTATAGGCGACAATCGCCAGCGTCTCCAACTGGGCCGGCGACAGCTTGTTATCCGACCGCACCTTAATCAGCTTGGTCAGCCATGGATTAAAGCACGACAGCGTCATCATCTGGTAGCCCCCGGCCAGTTCCTCAATCCGGAACGAAAACCGCCCCAGCCGATACTTCTTATTGATTGATTTTACAGCCTTTCGGATGGTCTTGACCGAACCGGCCTCAGCAATTTCCACCAGCTTCTGCAGGCTGACCGGCTCATCGCTGGCAAAAAGAATCGCCTCGACCACCGACTCGAGCGTCGTATCAAACTCCCCCTCAATCAGTTCCGGCTCATCGTCCGGCTCGTCTTCCGCGGTTTCCTCCTCGGAGCCAGCCGCTTCGGGTGCGGTTTCCATCACCGGCTCAGTAATATCCGGCTGGCCGGCGGCGGCTTCTTCGGCCTCAGTTTTTCTCGGAGTCAATTCCGGTGTTTCTAAGTCCTGAATTTGCACTTGCTCTGAGGATTCCGCTTCCGAAAATTGGCTTTGTTTGGCAGAATCTGTCTCGACGGTATCCGTTGGCACGTCTATATTAGGACTTGTTATGTCCTGTTCCTGCGACTGGCAGGGCTGCTGTTCTGTCATATCTTCTTGCTGCTGCGTAGGTTGCTTTTCTTCGGTCATATCCTTTTCCATACAAATGGGTCAGCGTCTTTGGTACTTTGGCGTATTGTGACGCCAACGAGCTGTTTTTGCAATTGCTTTACCAATTTTTTCAGTGCAAAACGCTCCGAAACGCTGTGCGACAGGCAGATACAGGTCAAGCCAGCCTCAGAAGCTGCCAGGGCCTGGTGATGCTTCAGTTCGCCGGTCAGGTACAGGTCGCAATCCGCGTTAATAACATCAAAAATCAGCTTGCTGCATGATCCGGCACAGACCGCGGCGGTCTTGACCAGGCGTTTTTGCGGGCCGATGATGCCTGCGGCTTTGGCGCCGGTGATGGTTTTGACTCGGCGGAGGATTTGCTCGATGGTCATGGGCTTGCCCAGTTTACCAATCCGGCCCAGCCCCAGCTTGCCCTCGACATCGTAATGGCGGAAGACATCAAAGGCCGGGGTCTCATAGGGATGGCTTTTCCGCAGGGCGGCGATAACCTGGCGGACCTTGCCGGCCGGGACGACGGATTCAAGCCGGACTTCGGCGACACGTTCGATGTTGCCTATATTACCAATAGCCGGATTGGCCCCTTTAAGGGGCTGGAATGTCCCGATACCATTGGTCATAAAGCCGCAATGGGAGTAGTTGCCGATGGCACCTGCCCCGGCGGCATACATGGCGTCGGCGACTTTGTTGACGCTGTCGGCAGGGACGAAGGTGATGACCTTGTACTGCGGCCCGGCCGGGNNCCACGAAATCGCCCAGCGGCCGGGTGTCGGTCAGGCTCAGTATCTCGGCCAGGGCGTCGTTGACTCCCCCGGCTGCGGTATCCAGCGAGGTATGGATGGAATAGACGCCGATATTTTTGCGGATGAGCTGATAGATGGGGGCGGTGGCGCCGTCGGCGGTGATGCGTTTGAGGCCGTCCCAGATGACCGGGTGATAGGCCAGGATCAAATCCGCCCCGTAGCGAATCGCCTCATCGGCCACTGCCTGGGTGGTGTCGATGGTGACTAAGATTTTTTTGATGTTCCGTTTTGCATCGCCGACCAGAAAGCCGACATTGTCCCAGCTTTGCGCCAGCTTCCGCGGGGCAATGGTTTCGACGGCATCGATAATGTGTTGAAGTTTCATAAGTATTGTCCTGATTGTTGTGTCACCCCGATGGGGCTTTATGGTTCTGTTCTTTTTAGTTTTCAGAGTTTTCTTTATTAAGTTCGGAAGGCTTAATAATGGTTTTTCGTAATTTGTAAGCGTTCAGGCGGATTT
>DLFY01000340.1:2732-23378 GCA_002482415.1 Phycisphaerales bacterium UBA7708 | reverse complement strand
GGCGCCGCATTGCGGTTTTCATCGCCAGGTTCATTTCCTTGCCGGCTTTCAGGACGCTTGTGTTGCAGACCGCAGCGGTGTCGTGATTGCCCAGGATGATATGAACCTGTTCGGGGAATCGAATTTTATACTTGATGACCTCAAAAAGAAGTTGATATGACAGGCACCCGCCGAAATCATCTTCCGGGCCGCCGTGAATGATTTCCTGAAAAATAACGTGGGTTTCGGGATTATTTTCCAGGTTGGCATAATGGACGATGCGTTCGAAATTCCGGCGGTGGCCATGCAGGTCGCCGGTGACGATGACTTTCCCATGGTCGGGCAGGTACACGACATTGCCGCGGCGCAGCGAACTGGCCGTGTTGAGTTTTGCCCCGTCGTTAAAGAGTTGGATTACCTGCTGGTGCATTGGTCGTCAGCCTCGATTGGAATATTTCACGAATCATCATATCCAGTTGTGCGATGATTTCCGACATATTGGATGGCCGATCCGCGGGTTTATCCTGGACGCAGTGTGAGACCAGTTCCGACAGCTCGAGGGGTATCTTTTTGTAGATTTCGTGCGGGGCCTTGAATTCCGGCGGCTCCGCGACGGACAGGCCGAATTCATTGGTCCGCTGAATCAGGGTCGGGACGTGCCGGCCGGTCAAAGCCCAGTATAGTGTGGCGCCAAGGTTGAAAATATCGGTGCGGTGGCTCAGATGTTCCCGGCGAACCTGTTCCGGGGCGATGTACTCCGGCGTGCCCTGAATGCGTTTTTTGACATGGCCGATGCGGCAGCTCTGTCCGAAGTCGATAATCTTGATGGCCCCGGCCTTGTTGAACAGGATGTTGTTGGGCTTGATGTCGCAGTGGACATAGCCTTTCTGATGCATGGCGTTCAGGGCGGAAGCAACCATCCGGAAAACCAGCAGGACATCACCGAGGCTCAGCCGGCCAAGGTCTTCCAGCGACTGGCCGTCGAACAGTTCCATCGTCATGACCAGTTCCTGGGTCCGCATGAATTTTCGCTTGCGAATCATTTTGTAACATTTGCGGAGGTAAGGGTGGTCTAATTGGTTTGCAACCTGATATTCTACCTCCATTTGTTCAAATATACGCTGGTCCTCAGGGCTTTCGAACACGGCCCGTTTAAGGGCGACCGTCTGCCGGGACTCTTCGTCCTGTGCCATGTAAATGACACTGCGAGCGCCGGTGCCGATGCGCTTGATGATGCTGAATCCATCTATGTCGATTGGCGTTTGAGCCATAGTCTCATCTGCTCCAGGTACAGGGTTCTCCTTCGCAGGCCCTATAATCCGTTGTCGGGCCATCCTTAAACACTTACTGTACCTTATATTATCGGTTTTGTCCAGTGTGCATTTATTTTTTGATTTCTACGAATATTTTTCGTCCAAATCTCTTGACAAATTAGCATTTTTAAGGAAAATATCATCTTTCCTGTGCGGCTTTGTGCCGACAAAGGATAGGAGATGGGTCTGTATCAGGCCCGGACATTCCCCGATAGCTCAATAGGTAGAGCGAGCGGCTGTTAACCGCTAGGTCGTAGGTTCGAGCCCTACTCGGGGAGCTGGTTAAAATCACCATAAGGTATTGTAAGTTGAGAACTTGCAATACCTTTTATTTTGCATACATAAATAATTCTGGGGATAAAAAAGGACAAGCAAGCGTATTCTGCGTAGAAATATTTTGAAAATGTACCGGCTTGGAGATAGACTTAAATTGGATGAAAAAGCCGACCAGAAAGGTGGTTTTATGCAGATTTCCAGAATACTTTTGACCTATGCGGTCAGCGTTCCTGTGTTTTTTGTTATCGATATGATCTGGCTTGGTGTAATTGCAAAGGGATTTTATCGGAAAGCACTTGAATCGCTCCTGACGCCAAACATTAACTGGACCGCGGCAATCCTCTTCTACTTTCTGTTTCTTTTGGGCATACTGGTTTTTGCTCTGCTCCCCGGCATGGAAAGACGTTCCTTGGGTTATACCATCGGCATGGCAGCCTTGTTTGGATTTATTGCCTATGCGACCTATGATTTAACCAATCTGGCGACGCTGCGTGACTGGCCTTTGATGCTTTCTATTGTGGATATGACCTGGGGTGCTTTTTTGTCTGCATCGACAGCGGCAATGACTTATCTCATCATGAGCCGCATACCCTCNNTTTGATTTAAACCAGGGTACTATCATGGAGGTGGTGTTCTGATAACGGCGATAGGCTTCTGGTTTGGAACGTAAAGACTGCCGTTCTGAAACAGGGCCTGTAATCAGCCTCATGGTCAGCAGCAGGGCTATCGGCGAAAGCAGTCCCAGCCATCCCAATGGGGCCGGAAAACCAATCAGGGCAAAGCCGAACCACAGCATGATTTCAAAAAAATAATTCGGGTGTCGTGAATAATTCCAAAGACCGTTCTGGCAGACTTTTCCCTTATTGGCCGGATTGGTTCGAAACCGATGCAGTTGAATATCTGATAGAATAGACCCGGTGAGTCCCGTCCCCCACAACATCAGTCCAATCAGGTCAGATACAGCGAATGGTGTGTCGCGTTGAGAAGTGAAAATAAACACAAACCCGATGACCGTTTGAAAACAGGCCTGGATGAGATAATGGAATAGGAAAAAAAGAGGGGCAGGCAGTGTCTGTTCTTTTTGTAAGGTTTCATAGCGAGCGTCTTTTTTCCCCAGCCGAAGACGCGTCCAGAACAGATATCCTCCCAGGCGAAATCCCCAGAGCAGAACCAATACACAAACCAGGATTCCAACAGAACCGGATGTTTTAAGAATTAAATGATGAGCCACCCCCATCAGGGTTAAGCCCGCCGCCCAGCCCAAATCCACGATCGCCGCGTTTCGCTTCCACAGATAGACCAACCACAATCCCATCAGAATGCCGGCAGCCATCAGCAGATTAACCAGAATCCCTGTGACAATCATTGTAGCGTTTCCTTCATTTCATGCAGGCCGCTGACGTCCTGACCGAATAACTGGATTAAGTCGGGATTTCGGGGTCGGGTGATAACCATTTGAAGGTCATCAATATACTGCTGCGCAAAACCAGCCTGGCAATACGAGAAATAATACTCCCAGCGTCGGATAAAACTGTCCGGGAATCCCATGCCCATGATTTTATTTCGGTTTTCAAGGAAGCGTTCTCTCCATCGGGCCAGCGTCAAGGCATAGTGTGGGCCAATGCTTTCGACCTGTTTGACGACAAAGGAGGTGTGGCGTGTCAGTACTTTTGTCAGGATGGTCAGCGAAGGCAGCAGGCCGCCTGGAAAGATGAACAGGCGCATCCAGTCGGTCGTTTTAGAATAGGCCTCATAACGCTGATCCGGAATCGTGATGGTCTGAATAACCATAATGCCATTGGGTTTGAGTAAACGGTCACAGCACCGGAAGAAAGCCGGATAGTAGGCCTTGCCCACGGCTTCAAGCATTTCCACGGAAATAATCCGATCATACAGGCCGGTCACATTGCGATAGTCGCACAGCATGACCTTCACCTGACCGGATAATCCGGCTTCAGCGATGCGTTTTTCGGCAAGCTGCTGCTGCTCTTTGGAAAGCGTGATGGTGGTGACACGACACCCGAAACGCGTTGCCGCACGAATCGCCAGGGTTCCCCATCCGGTACCGATCTCTAAAATATGGTGGTGTTTTGAAATACAGGCTTTGTGCAGGATACGATCAATCTTGCGAAGCTGGGCATCTTTCAGATTTTCATCCTGCCGTTCAAAGACCGCGCACGAATAGGTTAACGTTTCATCCAAAAACGTTTGATACATCGCATTGCTGAGGTCGTAATGGCATGAAATGTTTTTTCTCGCATGATTTTGTGTATTTCTGTTGTTGTGGTGGATGGCCAGATAAAGCAGCCTGATGAATCGGGAATACCAGGGGAATCGAACCGAATTCAAAAGGGTTGCATTCAGCATAAAATCCAAGAGCTGCACAAGATTGTCGGAACACCAGTATCCCTTTTCGTAGGCCATTCCGAACCCAATTTCATCTGCCTTAGCCAGCATGGCAAAAAAACGATAATCGTTGACCTTCAGGTCTGCACAATCCTCCGTCTGACCCTTGCCGAAAAGACGACACTGGCCTTCTGGCAATATCACTGAAATCTTTCCCGCAGATTGTTCGTCTAAAAATGAAAAGAATGTCTTCATGCCCTGTCGGGCGATCCATGAGGGGCTTTTTTTCCGCATGGTAAAGTCCTGGTCAGGAATCGGTTTTGGATGGATCGGCAATTTTTTACGAACAGACAAGGTAAACGCCTGCCGAATGATGCGGGGCATAATCATAAAACAATTCAATGGATATTTTCGAATTGTACCCCGCAGGGATTGCGCCGTCAGTGGTGCCGCCTGCCCTGAGAGTCGAGCAAAAAATACGGGCTTGTCGCCGCATTCAGGTTTGGTTAATGCAATGGCGATTTCCATACTGTCTCTGGAATCCTTGAGACGGACGGTGTACGTGCCGTGTCTGTCAAAAAAGGGAGACACATGAAACGCTTTGGGAACTTCAAAACACAGCGAGTCGGATTGCCGGTTGGGATATTGCAGCACGTATAAATGGGTTTCACTGAAGGTATTATGCACCTCCGCCAGAAGCAGTGCACAGGAATCCGTCTGGTCATAACAGATAAAAAAAGTCACCGGCCGAAAAGTGAGATTAAAATACTTTGCAAACCCGACCAGCTCAATGCGGCGCAAAGAGCCTGAATACCCGATTTTGTGCAGTACGCCGGCAATCTTTTCTTTCAGCGATTCATTACCCCGCCAGAAATAATCCCTGTCATCGATGCGAAGTGCGGAAAAGCGATTGTATCCAAATCCGGGCAGCGTTCGGTTTAAGTCGGGCAATTCATCCAGGTCGAATCGAAAGAAATAGGCCGGATAAGAAAACTGATGCTCCGTCGGCCAGCTTCGACGATGGAATAGTCTGCCGGTAAAAATCTGTGAATTCACAGCTCAACTCCCAGCTTGCGCGCCGCCGTCAATCCTGAACGCGCCCCATCCTCGTGAAATCCGTACCCGCAATACGCTCCGCAATAAAAGATGCGATGATTACCGTTTATGGCATCCAGTTCCCGGTGCGTTCCCAGGGCGTCAAAGGTGTAGCAGGGATGATCAAATACGACGGATTTAATACCTTGTTGCGGATCAATCAAATCCTCGCCGTTTAAGGTCACAAAATAATCCAGGGTGGCCTCAAGACGCTGCAGCCGATTCATATAGTAAGACATCGTCATCACAGGACTTGCATGATTTTCGCTCATTCTGAGATAGCTCCAACTGGCCCAGGCACTTCGCCTGGGAGGCATCACGCATCTGTCAGTGTGCAGAGTCACCTGGTTTTTTATGTATTTCCATTGGCTTAATATACGAAACTCGTTTGGATCCGGATTGCTCAATAGTTGAAGGCTGGTGTCGGCGTGGGTGGCAAGCACAATGTAGTCAAACTCCATTTGCGTGCGATCTTCACACGTCACATGAATCGAGTCCGCGGATCGCCTGACCTGCAGAATAGGGCAGTTCTTCTTAACAGTACCCCGAAACTGTTTTTCAAAGGCGTCCACGTATGCAATGCTCCCGCCGACCACGGTTTTCCAGCGGGGCCGGTCAGTCAGTTTCAGAAAACCATGGTTATCATAAAATCGGAGAATAGATTCTGCGGGAAAATCCAGGATGTCCTGAGCGGGTGTTGACCATACCGCCGCGCTGATCGGTGTGATATGATAATCGATATATGCCTTTGAAAATCCGTATTTTTCTAAAAACTCGCCCAGCGTCAACCGGCCCAAACCTGCTTGTAATGTTTGACAGGCAATCCTATTGAAACGAAAGATATCGATGATTATTCTCCAGAAACATGGAGAGATGATATTCTTTCGACGTGCGAACAGCCCCCGGGGAACATCGCTTGAATAATAAAACCCTGTGGCCTTGTCCTCAAATCCAAACCCCATGTCCGAATCTTTGATCTGAACACCCCATTGCTCAAACAGTTTCATAAGGATTGGATAATTTCGGTCATTCAGGACAATAAATCCCATGTCGATAGGGGTTTTCGAATCCGGCCCGCTTTCCAGTCTATGAGTATGTGCATGGCCGCCAAGCCGGGCCTCCTTTTCAATCAGCGTGACCTCATAACGACGAGACAACAACCATGCCGCCGTTATCCCCGAAATACCGGCACCAATCACACCGATGCGGACTCGTTTGTCACTTGTCTGAGCAGCATTTTGATTCACGGCTGGATTCCTTATCCAGAATTATATCAATCACAATATAATATGAGCTTATACCTCTTTCAAGATAAATTTCCAGTGCAAGAAAAGCCATATACCCCAGGATAATCTTTATGCGAGAGTATAATTCGTGATTGATGGTTCCGAAAAATTTATCTGCCGACATTTTCTTCATCATTCTGCCGGTGGTAATAAAATCGTGCCATAAGACTCAGGCCCGGCATCACAAAGAACCAGACCGCACCGACCCATACTAAATTCAGACCTATCGGCTCTGCAAAATGCAGTGCGCCCAGGCGGTCGGCAGCAAAATACGTTCCTGGCGCCAATGCGGCCCCAAGGATTGCCGCAGCGAAAGGCTTTTTCTGCAAATAGCGAAGCGACACATCAAGCGCCAGAGAAAAATTGGCCCAAATCATCAGATCCCATAAGGGGATGAAAGGGGCCGGCATGATCCAGCGTTTAGGTTCGACTGTGCCAAGGACGATTAAAAGGGTGTCTGTAAAGAAACCAATCCCCATGGTTATCAATGCAACTGTAAAAACAGCACGCAGTTTTCGGGTTTCTATCAGTGTGATATGGATTACAAAAAGAATCGGAACAACAATTAATCCCAGCCAGGGATAGCCGTAGGATGCACCCAGAATACAGGCTAACCAGCCGATATCGATGGACAGAAAGTTGCAAAATCCTTTTGTCAATCGGCCAATCGATAGCCGCCATCCGGTTGCATGTGTATTCATAACATCCTATTCATTGATTTTATGGTCAACTCAATTTGCAGGATATTTGAGTATTTGTAAGGCATTATTCCGTAATAATAAACCAGGTCCGGTTTTCAGCAGGGATTTCGATGGGAAGAATTATATTATATTCCCGATCAAGCTTATACCGCGTGCTTTTACCATCAGAAGAGAAAACCTGGGCCGAGTCGGTCAGGCCGGTGTAGTACAGTGGAAGTTTCAATTGTTTTTTTGCTGTTTTGTTCGTGGGATTATAGATCATCACGAGAGCTTTTTCCTTCAACTGTGAATTAACATGCATCATGCAGTCAATATCTTGCCCGTCGGCTCTGCGGATATGGATAATATCGGAATCCAGGATCGGCCGATGCAGCTTATAAAAATCCACCCATTTTTTTACCACAACTTTGGTTTTCTCCGTATCATAAAGCCGCGGTCCGCGATAGCAGGCCTGTACTCCCGATCCGAAATTGTTGGCAAGCTGGGCTTCATAGGCATCCAGATTGGCTTCCAGAGGTTCATAGGTGGCTGCCGATCCGCCGCCGTGATACTCTGTCAAAGGCAAAAACATCCATCCCATACTTGGCCTTTTTTCCCAAGTTCCATCGTAAATATTCTGTCTGCCATGGATGATTTGCTGTGCCTTGGGGAGCGACCAGTTTGTTTCGCGATACCCCATGGCGCACTTTGTTGAACCGCTGAGGTAATAGTAATCCGGCACATTGAGGTAGATTCCTTTTCCTCTGCACCATTGATAGAAGTCGGTGATGATCTTGTGCTGTGCGTATTGAGAGTCAGCATAGCCGGTATGGCCGGGATGAACGGTTGAGGCACAGAAATCGCCGGGATAAGAGCCGTCATGTTCCAGCATGTCAAATCCGGTCTTTTCAAAAAAAGCATAGAGCTTCTGGAAGTACTCCTGTCCCCAAACGCTGCCCAGGCAGGGCGAATTACCGAATACAGCAAAACCGCCGGGTTTGCCCGTGGCAGGATTCACCACATCATCCTGGTCGCTGACCCGGCGGGAAGCCAGCAGCGAATACCCGCCTAATTCGATTCCCTTGCTGTGGGCGTAATCGGCCAGTTCCTTCAATTCTGCCAGATATTTCGGGTCGGTATTTTCCATGTTGAATCCGCTGCCGAAGGTCAATATCACCATCTCGAAGCCGACTTCGGCGCACTGGTCGATGGCAGATCGAACCGCCTTGGGGTCGGAACTGCGTACATGCATCAGTATTGGATTTTCGGTTACCCACGGAGCGATGGTGCGGTACATACGTCGGAGTGAAAGCCCCCTGCGTTCCCGTTCTGAGCTGTCATAAAGCAGTTCGTATGTTCTGAATGATACAAAATTCTCACCGGGTGCAAGGGTGATATCCGGTCTTTTCGGCGGCGCGGCAACAAGCAGACACGGCGTCTGGTACTGATAGTTGACCTGTGTTTTATATTCGGGGTCCGGCAGAAAAAGACAGGTTTTGTTGGCACTGGCCGCGGAGCCGCCGCCGAATGCGTAATCGCTTTCGGCATGAATAAAGGATGGGTACCAAAAGGGAGACATTTCTACGGAAGAGTCACTTTCAACTAATGCCAGGATTTCACTTTTAAATGAACTCAGTTTTACCGGCCGTCCTGAACCATTATGAACTTCGATCCATTTGCACAGTACCGGTACGCCGTCGTACATCTCGTAATGTATCGACACAACGACCTCTTTAAGATGTGATTGTTCCTGTCCGGCCTCTGACTGTTTGTCTGTCGGTGCGGCCTGGGGAGGGGAGGTTTTGAGGCGAAAATCCAATCTCAGTGAAGCACCCGGCGGCGGCCAAAGTGACTCTGCGCTATATCGTTTCTTATTCCACGAAAAAGGCGGTTTTGTTGTTCCCGTGAAAATGCGTTCGATCTGGAATGCCGCCGGGTCGGAAGTCATGGTATCAAGCCATTCGGGCAGGACAAAAGCATAGTTGGGCTGGCCCTTCAGCCCGCCGATTTCAAAAAGCTGCCCGTCCAGCTCAATGACAGCTTCAGGCTTTACCCCGCGTACAAGGGATTGGCCTGTGATATGGTTGTCCAGTGCGACCGTTGCCGCATTGGGTAAAATCCGGAAGGTTCTGCTTATCAGGCCGTTTGTCAGAACCAGCTCATCGTCATGATTCGTGCGATAGACGGACGTCGGTATTTTCGTCGGATGAATAAGCCAGTCAGACTCTACTGTCCCGGCAGCCTGTCCTGATAGCAGCGGCAGTTGTTGTATGGATTTCAAGAGGTCCTTTTGTTGCAGCGAATCCTCAGCGTGAAGGATTGCCGGGGTAAGTGATGAAACAGATAACATGATGAAAATATGGAAGACTCTCATGTCCAATCTCCTAATCCTGCCAAATTCTGATGTCTCTTTCCTGGCCAAACGCGTTCTGCAATAGTCTGCCAGCGATGTTAACGGATAATAAGATATTTTCTTGCGGTTTTAAACCATAAAATCAATTCAAAAAATTTAACTGTTTTTGACACATCAAGGTCGATTCAAAAAAGGGATTAAGCCGCATCAAAAAAAGGCACTCTGGAGCCATATAGTATAATATTNNAATATTGTTCTCTCAAAAAAAATCAGAAGTCTCGCTAATAGAATTTCTGGCATTTTTGAGGAGTGTCAATGTGGAATGAGCGATTTTGGGAGAATTGGACAGTATGGGATTTGTTCTGTATGTATGTCTATTATTAACAAGAGATTAGACTTGACAGGGGCGTATCGCTTTTGATATATTAGAGGGCATAAATTAATTCTGAAATCTGGAGGGAAAACGAAGTGAAAGCGGCTTTCTTTTTTTTGTGCACTCTACATGTGTTCTTGCCATCCATCAGCCTTGGTGTGTCCGGCTCTACAAAATCCTTTAATTCGGCTGCATCCATTGGGACTGCGGATGTTGACATGCCGCAAACGGCAGAATCTGCCAGTGTTTCACCGTCAGCTAGAAAAGTTCGGGGATCCGCCAGGGGGCAATCCACAGCCCCCGGGATTGAAATGGTCAACGGCAGAGAAGCGGTCGCCGGCGAGGTACTGGTGTCGTTTCGTCCCGGCCGGGCAGGTAAAATCCCAGGGATACGTAATACTATCAAGGCCAAAGAGTTGAAGGTTATCCCAAGGATTGGCGTGCATCGCTGGCGTCTGGAATCTCAAAAATCTGTGGCACAGGCAATCCGGGAGCTTTCTTCTAATCCGGATGTGAAATATGCNNCCTCGTTTATGCTGCTGCAATCCCAAATGACCCTCTCCAGAGCAAACTCTGGGGACTCCATAATACCGGCCAGACTGGAGGCAAGCCGGACGCCGACATTGATGCTCCGGAAGCCTGGACAATTGCCACCGGCAGCAATCAGGTTATTGTCGGGCTGATCGACTCCGGCGTGGATTATCTGCATCCTGACCTGGCGGCAAACATCTGGACTAACGAAACCGAACGAAATGGCATTGCCGGGGTTGATGATGATGGAAACGGTTATATCGATGATATCTATGGCTGGGACTTTCTCAGCGAAGACAACGAGCCTTTTGACGAAACCGGTCATGGAACACATTGTGCCGGCACGATTGGAGCGCTGGGAAATAATGCCGCAGGCGTAGCCGGTGTCAACTGGAATGTCAAGATCATGCCTCTGAGATTCCTCAATGCCCAGAATATGGGCAGTACCTCGGATGCAATCGAAGCGATCATGTATGCGACAATGATGCGTCAGCGAGGCGTTAATATTGTATTGACCAGCAACAGTTGGGGAGGAACCGCCTTTTCCCAGATATTGATGGATGCGATTGCTGCCGGCCGGCAGGCTGGAATGCTGTTTGTGGCCGCGGCGGGCAATGGCGGCATAGACACAGACCTTACGCCGAATTATCCTTCCTGTTTTGAGCTGGACAATATTGTCTCTGTGACTGCCACGGATCACCACGATAAGCGAGCCTCCTTTTCAAACTGGGGTGCGAAGTCGGTTGATTTGAGTGCTCCAGGGGTTGATATCTGGAGCACGATTCGCGGCAATGGATGCATGGCATACAGCGGCACGTCGATGGCCACACCCCATGTGGCGGGTGTCGCGGCTCTGGCATGGAGTGTTGCACCCGGGTCTTCATACACTCAAATACGCGATGCAATCCTGACCGGGATTGATCCGATAAACATGGATCAGCCCACGGCAACCGGCGGGCGGCTTAATGCTTTTAATACCCTTGCCCGTCTGGCCATGATTGTGACCGGCGCCGCTCCGGGTGACGGGCAAGTCTATGTCAATCCTTACCCGCCCGCCAGCTTTACAATACAATTTTCTTTTCCTGTGGATAGAACAACGCTGCAGCCGGCCGACCTGAAAGTCAACGACAGGAAAGCCGATCGGCTCACGGTCTCTCATGACAATCGAAGTGTGACGTTTTATTATAATCTCAGCCCGGTCAGGACGCAGGGACCGCAGAAGATGTATATGCTTGCGAATGCGATTCGGGCCGTTTCCGGAGCCTGTCCCAGCCCAAATCTTAAAGCGTGGACTGCGACCTTTCACTGGGATACGGATCCCATGCATGTCGTTGAATACAGCCCGATGAATGGTTCCGCCATCCAGATGCCGTTTACGAGCATGACAATCATGTTTAATGAACCATACGACCCTGAATCCATCGATGCAAAAGATTTAATTCTCAGCCAGGGTACCGTGGTGGACGTGGTTAAAAACAATGCCTCTCAGATTACCTGTGTGCTGGCTGGAGTCGCTCAGGAAGGCGTATTGACAGCGACCATCCCAGCCGGTGCAGTGACGGATATCTATGGCAATCCGATGCAGTCTTATTCGGCTGGATTTTCCCTGGATTACGGCATCGTCCCATTCCCATCGCCGTTAAACCCGTCTGCTCCCTCGGGTTCGCTCGTGTATGAAGGGGCAATCTCAGGAACGGTCAGCCGGGAGGATACGGACCGTTTTACGCTTTCCGTGGATCCCGGTCAGACGCTGACGGTGGTATTAACCCCGGATGAAGCATTGTGTCCGGTTCTGGGATTATCGGGCGGGCCGGCAGATAAAACGATGCAGGCCGGCAGTTCCGGGCAGACGGTGGTGCTGCAACTGGAACCGGCAGCCAATGCCGTAACGACTTATACCCTCGCTGTGGGCGGACTTGACACCACCGGCGATTATACCCTGGGGGTGCTGCTCAATTCCGCCGTGGAACAGGAAAACATCGATGGCTCACGAAACGACGATCTGTTGACGGCCCAGAATCTCGACGCCGCTTTCATTGACCTGAATAATGCCGGGTCGCAGCGGGCTGCCGTCTGCGGCAGGATTCAGTGGGAGTTTACGCCTTTCCGGACAATCGAAGACTTTGAAGATCAAACCCTGACCGAATATCTGTCAACCGGCAGCAGTATGAGTGGTTTCAGTATTACCCCGACTTCGGCTCATGATGGTCTATACGGTCTTGAGTCTTACGGCAGCCTGCAGTGGATTTATCGAAATGACAGTGCCGTGCACCTGGAACAGGGAAATCTCATCTCCGTCTGGATGCGTTCGGAAGCACTGCTGGCGGGACGCGCTTACTTCGGATTCGGGGCCGATGCGGCCGGAGCGCTGTCGGTTGTCATGGCGGGCAATACCAAACAACTGCTGCTGCAGCGCAATCCCGGCTATGGCTATGAAACCCTTGCCGAAGCCTCACAGCAATGGCTGCCCAATTACTGGTATCGTTTGGAAATCGGCTGGAGTCCGGGAGGAGATGTCACGGTGGACTTGTACGACAGCGACGGTGTGACCCTGCTCAATTCCATCACCGGCAATGATGCCTTGGTGACATCGGGCGGTATTGCTTTCCGGAGCTTTCTCGGCGCCAAATATTTCGATACCGTTCAAGTGGCATCCCCGACCAACACCGATCCTGATTGTTATGCATTGTCCCTGTCCGAGGGCCAGTCGCTGTCTGCGGCGATGAAAACCACCGGCGGCAGGGCGGCAATCGAACTGCTGGACGCCGCGGGAACGGTTCTGGCCGGCGGTACGGCATCCGCCTCCAACGCTGACATCGTTCTGGATTCATTCATCGCTCCGGCGGCGGGAACCTATTATCTCCGCGTCTCCGGGGTCAATCGCATGGAATACCGGATGGTGGTAACACGGGACGGGATATTCGAACGCGAATGCAATGATGAGACAGCCTTGGCAGTCTCGATATCTCTGCAAAAAGCGGTTCTCGGACATATTGGCGCCCCGGCGGTGGTGGGCTATTTCACCGATTTCTATCCGGCCTCGCGAGCACCCGGTCATGTAATTCGTCGGGCCGGGTTTATCCCTGTTCAGATATCCGACATTACCGCCTTTGATCTGAGTACGGTGGAGATACTCATGGTTAACGAACTGAATAACGCTGAAATCTCGCCTGAATTGCTGTCCCGCCTGCCCGACATCGAAGCCTGGGTTCGGGGTGGAGGCCTGTTTGTGGTGCATGATCGCTTCGTCAGCACCGACATCGGCGATCCTCAGCCCAATCCGCTGCTGATTGGCGCCCCAGCGACAATGCTGGACCGTGATTTTGTCTATGCAAACGATATTGATGTGTTAATTCCTGACAGCCTCGTCGCTGCCGGCCCGCATGGGACAATTGGTGACTATACCCTCGATGCGGCAAACTTCTCCACGCATGGTTTTGCGATAGCCGATACGCTGCCAGCCGGAAGCGTCAGTCTTTTCAGTTCCGGACCGGCTGCAAATAACAGAGTCGCTGCATTTGCGTATGCATTGGATCGGGGTTTTGTGTATTATGCAGCGATTCCGCTGGATTATTTCCTCGACATATCCGGGGATAACAGCTTCAAGACCATCTATGCCCCCAATCTGCTGCTGTATATCAATAGCTTAAAGCCGGATGAGGACTGGTACCGCCTGACCGTCGATCCATGGAGCAATGTTTTCCTGGAAACGCGTACACCGGCCGATGGCGAAGGGGAATTCGTCAATCCGCTGAATCCGATGATCCGTGTCTATGACACAGCAGGGGCCTTGCTGGGTTCTGCCGACAAGAATGCTTCCGATGGCCGCAATGCAGCGATTTCGATTGCAGCGGAAAATCAGGCTGTCGATGTGTATGTTCAGGTTGCCTCATCCGAGCTTGCAGCTCCGGCTCTGGGGCCGTATGTTTTATCGCAGACAATCTCCATCGCTTCCAAAATTGTTTGCGTTGACTCCATCACCTACAGCACCACAGGCGGCAAGAATCAGGATAAGCATTTACTGGTTGCCATCGACTTGAAAGATAACCTCGGCAGCCCGGCTGCCAATGCCTCTGTCGCTGCTGCATTGATGCTCAATGGAGTGCCCGTGACGTCATGGTCTTCAGTGACGGATGCGAATGGCAGGGTGCTCTTTAATTATAATAATGCTCAACCGGGGACCTATACAACCGTGATAACCAATATCAATGCTGCCGACCTGACCTGGGATGGGATTACGCCGGCCAACTCATTTACGAAAAAATAAAAGCCATTTGAATCATGTGCTGTTGACTACCCTGAGCATCGACTGCGGATGTGCCGATGCTCAGGGTGGTTTGTTTTTGGCGGGGGAATTGCATCTTCGTCATCATTCCGATTTGCCGACGGCCTGCGTTCTCCCGCCGGACGACTCCGGGCTAAATTTGGCGGGAAAATGATTCAGGATGGCGATGCGTCATGAAACGCTTTATGGTAAATAGCACATCGTACGGGATTATTGCGGAGATAAAACAGGAGAAACCATGAGACAAGAGAGGTCAATAAATACAGGTGCCGATATTCGGCACACACTCTCACTCCACATGCAGTGAACCCAAATCCAGCTTGCGTGTACGTGTTGTACTAATATAACTCAATTCAAGGAGACGAAGATGAGGCACAAGACAAACACGAGGTTCTACGCTGTTTTTTTCCTGATTCTGGCGGTGATCTTTCTGGCAGTACCGTCAAAAACAATCGCCTACGAAGGCGACCTGGAGGGCCTGGGCGGCGACACGCACCATTATCTGGCATACGATGTGTTTGCGGTCAATAGTCTCAAGCCGTATTTCAATGAACTGACCCGTTATGGAGGCAGCAGCCTTTACACCTATAGCAACTGGGCCAAACATGCCAACTGGGAACCCGACCCGCAGCATTCCTGGGGCTATTTCTTCGATGTGGATACCCTGGGAAATTTCGACCTCAATCAAAATTCCACCGGCTGGAACCTGCTGCGGGGCGGTACCACCACCCATGAATTTTCCTTTGGCGCACTGCTGCACGGGCTGGCGGATTCGGCCGTCCCCTGCAAGCATGCTCCGGTCGAATGGGAATTTGACGCCGGCCACGATTACTGGGAAAGTCAGGCCGTGAGTATCATCCCCAATTACACCGGCCAGCCGTCTCCCACCGAATACCTGTCCGGCAGCCTGAGCACCAAAGAAACCGCCCTGTATGCCCTGAAAACGGCCTACGTGGCCGAATTCCAGAATTTCTGGAACGGCACCCCGCCGTATCGCAGCCTGACCGAGCTTCAGTACGAAGCCGCCAAAACCATGCAGATTGCCGCCGATGCGGTCTTAAAGCAGTATTTCGATGACCAGGAGATTCTGACGCCCGATTATATTCTGATTGACTGGACATTTGACGAAGGTGACAGCAGTATCTATGGCAGCGACCACCAGTACATCTACAACCACCACGGCAGCCTGAATGCCAACCTGGTCCGCGGCTGGACTCACGGCTCGGATATGTACGACGGCACCTGGGATGTCGGATATAACCGGTCCGGGGCCTGGCGCGGTGTTCTGCTAAGCGAAAACAACGGCGGCCAGACCTACTGCAAGAGCTTCAACTGGACCGGCCACGAAGCCCGCACCCTGACCAAAGTCGGCGTGGATGACAAGTCCTTTGCGATGGAATTTGTCATAAGTCCCGACTCGCTGCCGACCAGCAGTGCCCAGGATAGCGTCAATCCGCCGACCCTCATGAATTTCTATGACGCAAACGGCGGGCCGGGCTTCTGGCATCTCACCGGATTCTACAAGTCCGATCCGGATATGCATGATTGTGTGCGGTTTGATTATCAGGACAGCAGCAATGGCTACGACAGCCTGACGATTGACCTGACCGCCCAGGGCTTTACGGTCACGCCGGGCCAGTGGTATTATGTGGCAATAGATTACAATTATGATGTGGCGACAGCCTCCGGCTCTCTGCGGCTGGTCGTCCGGGATATGGCGACCGGCGTTTACAAAACCGCATCCAAAGCCGCCTTGCCGGCCAAACATTTTTATGCAAGCTCTGCTCCCATGATGCTGATTGGCGGCGACAGCAATGACTATGATTTGAGACCCTTTGACGGCAGAATCGACCGCATCCGCTATCATAACAAGGCCATTGCCAATTCCCGAAGACTATACTGGACCTCGACGCTGGCTTACTGGAAATTCAATGAAAATACCGGCCAGTTGGTGGAAAACACCTCCGGCAGCGGCACCATTGATTTGCGGTTTGGTTCCTCCACCGGTTCCGATACCTCTGACCCGACCTGGACGACGGGCCTGTACGGCAGTGCCATGCTCGGCAGACAATACACCGCAGGCAATGTGTCGGTTTACTCCAGAGATAACGGCTGGACGCTCAAAGACAAAGAAGCCATGGCCCCCGGCAACTCCTATTCCGTGGAAGTGATATGCAATCCGACAGCATGGCCTTCCTATACCACGTATGATAAAAATCATCCCATGGGCGTAGTCAAATATATCGATTCAGCCACCGGCGGCACGACGCAGTATTTCATTAACCTGCTCAACAACAGCTCGCTGCAGCGTTGTGTCAGGTTCTATGCCTCGCACGCCGACGGCACCAATACCACCTTTGTATTCAATGCCCAGGCGGCCGGCGTTACGATTACGCCGGGTACATGGTATTATATTGGCGCCATCTATACCGACAGCGGCAATGGGACGGGTACGCTGGAAGTGATTGTCCGGGATATGTCAACCGGCACGATGGTTTCCGGTACCACCTCCTCAAAAGCGATCAAAGGTCTGACTTCCAGCCCGACGACGACTTTTACCGTGGGGTCTGAATACACAACCTCAAGCGGTCGCTGCTTTAACGGCAAGGTTGACGAAGTCCGAATCAGCAATATCGCAGTACCGGCAGACAAGCGCTTATATAGTATTAGTCACTAATCTTAAAAGCTTTACCGTAAAACAAACAAGGCCCGGCCTTAAAAACCGGGCTTTTTATTTGAAGGCCGCAGTGATTGAGGCTATGATTGAAAGAGAATGCGGAATCAGAAAATAATAGCGGCGGTTTATATCGATTGGGAGAAATCATGGCCAGGGACAATAAGACCAAAGGACGAATCAGTCATTGTTACTGTTTGTTTTGTTCATTTCTGTGGTTGACAGGTGCGGCCTCGGTCTTCTCAGGCCGTTCCGCCCTCCAGCAGGAATTTATGACGCCGCCTGACGCAGCACGTCCCGGCGTGTACTGGTATTTTATGGACGGCAACATGAACCGTGACGCGATGACCACCGATTTGGAATCCATGAAAACGGCGGGGATTGGCAATATCCTCTTTCTGGAAGTCAACATCGGCGTGCCGCGCGGCCCTGTGGATTTCATGAGTGACCTCTGGCAGGATAATTTCGTACACATGGTCCGCCAGTCTCAGCGGCTTGGGATGGAAGTTATCGTCGGCACCGGCCCCGGCTGGACCGGCTCCGGCGGTCCGTGGGTCAAACCCGAAGAATCCATGCAGCACCTCTGTGCCAGTGTCGTCCAGGCTCATGGCCCCGGCGCACTGACCGAAAAACTCCCGATTCCCGCCCCCTGGAATCTCTCTCCGTGGAGCGGACTGGGCGGGAATCTCGCCCAAATCCGCAATGCCTGGTACGAAGATGTAGCCGTGCTGGCGTTTCCCACACCCAAAGGCAATCGCCGGATTGACGACCTCGAAGGCAAGGCTTTTTTCCTGCGTGGGCCATATTCCTCCATGGCAGGCATCAAGCCTTTTCTTCCCATGCCGGCCTCATATCCTGCATTACCCACGGAAGAAGTCATTGATCCATCCAGAGTGATCGACCTGACCAGCCGTCTTCTACCTGACGGCAGCCTGGATTGGGAGGTGCCCGCCGGCGACTGGACTGTCATGCGATTTGCCGCACGCAGTACCGGCCAGACCACTCGTCCAGCCCCGGCGCCGGGGTATGGTTTTGAAACCGATAAATTCCGTAAAAAGCCGACAGGGAACCATCACAATGCATTCACCGCCCATCTGTTGAACAAAACCGGCTCCGGCAAAGACAACGCTGGCTGGACGCGCCTGCATCTGGATAGCTGGGAAGTTGGCGCCCAGAACTGGACGCAGGGCTTTCGTCAGGAGTTCCAGCGTCGTCGCGGCTACGACCCTCAGCCGTATTTCCCGGCCTATCAGGGCATGATTGTCGGCAGTCTGGAAAAGACCGAGCGTTTCCTCTGGGACCTTCGCAAGACCGCACAGGAACTGACACTGGAAAATCACGCCGAATATTATAAGGAATTATCCCATCAGGCCGGACTGCAATTTTCCATCGAGCCTTATGACATGAACTTCGCCGGAGATCTCGACCTTGGAGCGGTGGCCGACATCCCTCAGTGCGAGTTCTGGGCCGCCGGCGATGGCTTTGACACGGTCTATAGCTGTATCGAGGCGACTTCCATTGCCCATACTATGGGACGCCCGCTGGTTGCAGCCGAGGCCTTCACTACCGGCGGCGATGCGGGCATCAAACATTACCCCGGCATGATGAAAAACCAGACCGACTGGGCCTTTGCAATTGGTATTAACCGAATCATCTTCCACACCTTCCAGCATCAGCCGCTGGGCCCGGAATACAAACCCGGCATGGCAATGGGCGTCCATGGCGTCCACTGGCATCGTAATCAGACATTCTGGCCCATGGTCTCGGAATATCACCGTTACATCACCCGCTGCTCTCATCTGCTCAGTCAGGGGACGGTGGTGGCCGACATCCTGTATCTGACGCCCGAAGGGGCACCCCATGTTTTCGTTCCTCCGGCCAGCGCCATCGAAGGCACCGGACCGCTGCGCGACCAGAAGGGCTATCGTTTCGACGGCGTCTCCCCAAATATTCTCATGAGTCGTGCAAAAGTTGTGGATGGAAAGATAGCTTTCCCCGCAGGTACCTCCTACCAGATACTGGTCCTGCCGGATTGTGCGACCATGACGCCGGAATTGCTGACCAAAATCAAAGAACTGATCCAGGCCGGGGCCACCGTAGTCGGCGCTCCGCCGATGCAATCTCAAAGCCTTTCCGACTATCCCGCCTGCGACAGCCGGGTCAAGGCATTGGCAGCCGAACTGTGGGGCGGTCTCAAAGCTCCAGCGACCATGACTGAACGTCCTTTCGGGCAGGGACGCATCATCTGGGGGCAGGCTATTGCGAAATCGTTATCGAATCCAACGGAGCAGGGGATAGACCTGTATCCCGATTATGCCATCACTGCCGACTTGTTGAAGCAAAAGGGCATTCCGCAGGATTTCGCCGCCTCCGGCCCCGTGCGGTTTATCCACCGCCAGACCGAAGAATTGGATATCTACTTTGTCTCCAATCGCTCCGACAAGGCCATCGACGTGGAAGGCTCTTTCCGAGTTCAATCAAGCCGGCCGGAGCTGTGGCATCCGGTCACCGGCCAGTCCCGACTGTTGCCGAACTTCATCATCCACGAAAAGACCGTTTCAATCCCGCTGCGATTCGAGGCCTATGAGAGCTACTTTGTTATCTTCCCGAGAGGTTCAAAAGCCGATTCTAAACCAGACACCGCCAAACCCAATTTCCCATCCCAATCGGTTGTTGCTGCAATTGATGGGCCGTGGGAGGTTTCCTTTGACCCCGCATGGGGCGGGCCCGAGAAGATCACCTTTGATACTCTCCTGGACTGGACCAGTCATGCCAGCGAAAGCATTAAATATTATTCCGGCATAGCGACCTATCGCAAAGTCTTTGATTTGCCGACGGACTTAGACCTGATCGACACCCTATATCTCAATTTAGGCACCGTACACGATATCGCCCGGGTTCGGCTCAACGGCAGCGACCTGGGCGTTGTATGGACATCACCATGGCAGGTCAAGTCAGGCGACAGATTAAAACGGAAGGGGAACATCCTGGAAATTGAAGTCGCCAATACCTGGGTCAACCGTCTCATCGGCGATGAACAGCCCGCCAACAAGGACGTGCGGCAGGTCAAATGGGATAATGGCCTCCTGGAAGGCAAATCCTACCCCGCCGGACGCTATACCTTCACAACCTATCGCTATTACAGAGCCGATATGCCGCTGGCCCCCTCCGGCCTCCTCGGCCCCGTGACGATTCAATCAATTCGGTAAGAAGAAACGTAAATAGCAGGGAGATTAGAGAAAGAAGATATGTAACCATCACGAATCTGCTGCAAGCGAATAAAATGAAGCAAAAATGGAAATACTTAATATTACTTATCGTCATGCTTGACTTGTATTGGATAAGCTTTTTTTTCGTGTTTAAGAGACTAAACCTTGGGTCAGAACTAATGCGTGATGAACAACACGAAAGAACAGGTCCTCCGGGCATAAGTTTTGTTATGCCCCGCGGTGAAG
>DLFY01000340.1:0-2647 GCA_002482415.1 Phycisphaerales bacterium UBA7708 | reverse complement strand
GGAATATAACAATTCACGAATACTATCAAGGCCGTGGGGCACTGCATTATTAATTGTGTTTATATCGTTTCATATTTATGTCATTAGTTTTATTGTATTGGCCAGACCCTGCGAAAAATTAAACAGGGCGTATGATGGTAAAACCGGGGTTATGATTATCGAAAACACAACCCTCTATCCAAGTGGGACATTGCTTTGCATCTCAGAAAATATAACGGTTAATAAGGTTTGCTACTTTGCCTATTGGCCTTTACATAAATTCCTCGAATGGAGAGGAATGGCTCAGTTTGCCTATATTCCCCAAAAGTTGGAAAAACAGGGGTGATCAAATTTGAAGATAAAACAGGCTGAAAACAAGCATAGACTGCATCCAGCCATGTGAGAAAATAGGTACCTTGTCTTAAGTCATTTAATAGCATCAATCCCGCCGATATCAATTACAGCGGCACCGTCGATCTGCAGGATCTGGCTGTCATAGCCGCAAACTGGCTGGCCTGCGCCGCCCCTGAATGTGATTAATAAGGCGACTACGGCTGCTCAAAAACTGGGGCGACACGATGTCGCCCATNNGCTGGAAGCCGGCCGCTGGAAGCCATTTCACAAAACAAAGCTATTTTAAATTTGTGTAATCTGCGAAATCTGTGGTTTCTTATCTCGCCATATACTTTTTCTTCAGTGCCGGGCTGAATCGCTCAATGGCGTATCGCAGCATCGTCCGGGGCATCCGGCGGTAGTGCTTCTGAAGGAATGACTCCTCGGTAGCCTGGTCGATGCGTTTGCCGACTTCCCGCAGCATCCAGCCGACGGCCTTGTGAATCAAATCATGGTCATCATTCAGCAGAATTTCCGCGACGGCAAAGGTATCTTCCGCATGGCCGTGCTTGATGAATTCAAAGGTCGCCAGAATTGCGATGCGTTTATCCCACAGGCTTTTTGATTGAGCCAGTGTATAGAGAATTTCCCGGTCTTTATCCAGCAGATAATCGCCGACAATATTCGGGGCCGACAAATCCACCAGGTCCCAGTTGTTGATCCATTTGCGATATTTCAGATACAGGTCAAATATCTTTTTGCGGGAACCTGCGTCCGCCTTTTCATATTTCTGAATGAGAATCAGCAGGGCGGTCAGCCGGTGTTCGTGTATTTTGCTTTGCAGCAGGCTTGCGACATCATCCAGCGGTAAATCGCCGTATTGTTTGGCCAGTGTCCGCTGAGGAGGGACTTTAATGCCAAGAAAAACATCCCCTTCTCCGTATTGCCCCGGCCCAGTCTTGAAAAACCGCTGCAAGATCACGGCCTGCTCAGGATTGGCCATGACCTCAAAATTATGTTTCAGTTGACTAAGAGTAGGTGCCATTCAGGTTATTGCCCTGCATGTGTCAGTTTTAATCCGATGATGCCCGCCAGAATCAGCATCAGACACAGGATACGAACGGGATTAACGCTTTCAGAGAACAGAATAATTCCTCCAATCGCCGTCCCAGCCACACCGATTCCCGTCCAGATGGCATATCCCGTACCCAGCGGGATGGTCTTAACAGCCAGCGATAAAAAGACATAACTGGCAATCATGCCGATGGCTGTCAGGATCGAGGGTGCCAGCCGCGTGAATCCCTCGCTGTATTTCAGACCAATCGCCCAGCCAATCTCAATAATCCCCGCAATAAACAGGTAAATCCACGCCATCCGAGTTACGCCGTTTTCTTCTTGGATGAAGACTTGGATTCTGTTTTGGTTTCCGCTGCCGGCTTGCTTTCCTTGGCTTCTGTCTTGGATTCGGTCGAAGCCGAAGCGGGTTTGTCGCCGCTGGCGGCTTTCTTGTAGGTCTCCGAACGATAGTCGGTCTGGTAAAAGCCCGACCCTTTAAAAATCAGCCCGGCCCCCGTACCAAACAGTCGTTTCAGTTTCAGTTTGCCGCATTGGGGACATTTTTTCAATGGATTGGCGGTAATCGATTGAAACTCTTCAAACTGATGTCCGCAGGCATCGCATTGATAATCGTATGTAGGCATAAGCAGATTCCTTATGACTCTTGAACTTCGGTGTCATTATTTTCAACGTCGGTTGTTTCCTCAGCCGCAGGCTTCGGCTGGCTGGGCAGTTTGTTGACCACCACCTTCGATGGCCGCAGAACCTGCCCATTGAGGGCAAAACCGCTCTGTAACTCTTCTAAAACAATATTGTCCGGCTTTTCCGGATCGCATTTCTGCATCAGGGCTTCATGCTTGCCCGGCTCAAAAGGCTGACCGGCACTGGCAATTTTCTCAACCCCATGTGCCTTCAGGGCATCAAAGAAATGGTCATACAGAAATTGAATTCCCTGAATGACGCTTTGCAGTGCCTCGGTGCCCTGAGCTGTTTTGGCACCCGCTAAAGCATGGCCGAAATTGTCCAGAGTCGGCAGCAGCGATTTGATAACACCGCGTTTTTCATAATCCACCGAGTCGGCGATCTGACGCGGCACCCGTTTCTGATAATTGGCATAGTCGGCTGCCAGCCGCTGATATTTATCGGTCAGTTCTTTGTTTTCAGCCACAAGCTTCTCGACCTGCTTTTGCAGGTCTTCCGGAGCCGCCGTCTCAGCCGGCTGTTCAGGCGTCTGCTGGGCTGACTGCTGATTGTTTTTTTCTTGTTCGCTCATATTCTT
>DLFY01000079.1:25677-29765 GCA_002482415.1 Phycisphaerales bacterium UBA7708 | reverse complement strand
CTGGCGGCATTATTCTTTCTGATTGTCTTTGCTCATTACACACCGGTCAACCCTTATCCGGAAGTGGCCACGCTGTCGGACACCCTCCATGCTCAGTGGGCCGAATCGGATGCATCCCTGAAACCCGGGTTCCGGCTGACCGCCAAATCACACTCCATGATGCTGCGAAATGGGATGGCCAAGCTCGTTTTCGACAATAATACCCGTGTTGTGATTGAGGCCCCCGCCGAATTCGAAATTATGGATTCCGATCACATCAAAATCAAATACGGCCGTGTTTACGCCACCGTTCCCCCGGAGGCAATCGGATTCACCATTACCACGCCCAATTCCAAGATTATCGACCTGGGCACTGAATTCGGCGTGCAAACCGATCCTTACGGCAGTACGGAACTGCATGTCATCAAGGGCAAAACCACCCTCGTGGCCGGCGGAAATAATCAGAAAACAAGCCTTCAAATCAGCGAGGGATTTGCCAAAACCATCAGTCGTTCCTCACACATCGCGGATATTCCCTGCAGCGACACGCTGTTTGTTCGTGATATTCAATCCCAGAACAATGTCGTCTGGCGCGGGCAGCCGCTGGATTTGGCGGACATGGTCGGCGGCGGCAACGGCCTGGGCAGCGGAAAAGCCAAAACCGGTATCCGCTGGGATGACGGAGGATTTGCTTCGACCGAAGAGTATTATGTCGGCCAGCGCCAGGACAGCACCAACCTGTTTATTTCCACCCCGGACAGTCCATTCATCAACGGCATATTTTCTCCCGATGGTTCCTCCGGCCCGGTTGCTGTCTCACAAGACGGTGGATATCTGTGGCAAGCCCCGAAAACCTGCGGACAATACTGCTATAATATTAATAATTCCGGCCTGGTCAGCCGCGGCACGGGCCGCATCCCCGGCCACCTCCAGTCGCTTGGCGGTCAGGCCAGCGGCGGACCGGATTATCCGGCCATCTGCATCCACCCCAACGCCGGCATCACATTTGACCTCGAAAAAATCCGTGCACTTCACAGCACGCTTTCTTTAAAATCGTTCACCGCCCAGTGCGGCCTGTCGGAAACGGTCGTCCAGTATGCCCAGCAGGCCCTGCCCGGCTATCTGCCCAAAGCCAGCTTCTATGTATTGATCGACGGGCAGGAGCGGTTTGCAAAAGAGAATCTGACCCCGACTCATGGAGCAGTATCCATCAACGTACCCATTGAGCCGAAAGATCGATTTTTGACCCTGGTTACCACCGGCGGAACAGAACAGAAGATATCGTACGACTGGTGCCTGTTTGCCCGGCCCCAGTTGAATCCTGAATAACCGTTTTAAATAGAAGTGGAACAGCCGCTTGGACAGGCGGCGGAAGCAGTAACATCCTACAACAGGAAGGCGTATCAGAAAGAAGACATCAGGGAGTGAGGATTTGCCTGACAGGATAGAGAGAAATTGATTATGAAAACGAAAAAAGGATTTACACTCATCGAACTGCTGGTTGTTGTGGCCATTATTGCGCTATTAATGGCCATCGTTCTGCCGGGGCTTCGAAAAGCCAAAGAGACAGCCAAAAAGGCAAGCTGCAAATCCAACCTGCACCAGATCGGGCTGGCTCTGGGGGCTTACGAATCCAATGCCACCTATAATTTCCGGGAGAAAAAGGAAGACAGCAACACTAATAATAAGGGCATAGGCAACTGGTGTTTCGCAGACGGCACCGGCGACTATGCCTATGAATGGCAGCCCTGGGCGGTCAAAGACCTGATGGATGCAGGCATTCTGCCGGACCGGAAAGTCTTTTTCTGTCCCGCCGAAAAGGTCACGCACACAAAAAATTATTCCCGCGACAAAGTTCTGGCTGGTGATTTTACTCCATACGACACGCAGACTCTCGAAAACCGGAACGAAACGCCGTTTTTCTGGGGCACGCACATCTGGCTGTGGAAGAAAAAGATTCGAGGCAACATAATCTCGGTGAATAACACATCCAGCGGCATCCTCATGGCGGATATGACGCTGGGCTCCTGGGAATTTGCAAAAAGCACCAATGCCAACGTCAAGAATTTACTGAATACCCTTGACATCGGAAATCGATTCCAGCATTTCAATGCCCTGATGAAGGATTACAGCGTCGTCAATCCGGCCGACAAAGATGTGGATATTGTTTATTGGCTCTGGAATTCCGATCGCTGGGGAGGTTCTGGATATTAACAGAATCCAGGTTATGAATTCGAATAACTACTATTACTTTAATTTGGAGGTGTAACATGATGAGAACAAAAACAACGTGTCTGACTCTGGCTTTATGTCTGACGGCATGGAGCCTCGTCGCATCAGCGGATGTGACCGATCCCAATGTCATTGCGGCGGTAACCCGATACAACAGTACCCTGGCCAATCCGGTTCTGGTCAAGGGCGGACTGGATGCGGGAGCCAGGATTTTTGTGGACCGCGACACGTTTTTCTACAGTGATGCCGGCATTTTTAAAGGTCTTGATTACATCCAGACAGCCATGGATGACAAGACTGACGCCGATGTTCAGTATGAAGTTTCCTTCATAAAACCCGGAACCCTTTTTCTGATCATCGATAACCGTGTCGGTGATAATGCCGCAGCCGACGCCCCGACCCTTGGAAATGGGGTGATGGATTGGGTTAATACGCTGGGCTTTGTGCAAACCCCCTATACCATCGGTTTCAGTGAACCGGCAACAGTGTACTCCCTGTCGGTCGGCACGGATCCCAACAAGATCACACTGGGTGCACAGAATAATACAAGCACTCGGGCCATGTATGCCATAACCGCTGCCCCTGCAGGCTGGAACCTGCCGCCTCAAATTCTTGGCATTCCTGCAACAGCGACAGTCGCTCTGCCCAATACATCCCTGGCCATCAACGGTTCAGTGGTTGACGACGGCATTCCGGGAACCGGCGTCTCGGTCGAATGGACCGTCCTCAGTAAGCCCGATGGAGCAACGATCGATTTTGCTCCCGGCATGACAGTGGCCAATCCAACGGTTACGATGTCTGCAGAAGGTGTATATTCACTGAAGATGACCGCAAACGATGGCGGTAAAATATCAGAAAAAATCGTTAACGTGACCCTCTCGGTTCCCTTGTTTGCCTTACAGGCAGCAGGCAATGTTGAGATCGGCAATGATAACGATTTAAAACCAAACACCCGGTCCGGAAGCGGCACAGGTCTTGGGGCACGCAATATAGACACCCGTCGTCGTGTCGCAGTCATCAGCTATAACATCAACAATGCACGTGATCCCCAAAGCCCCAATGAAGCGTTCGCCAACGCCTTTTTCAGCGTTCGCACCAATACCCGCGGCGGCGTGGTAACAGTCTATGGCGTCAAAGAACATCTTGACAATTTTACTGTTTCTTCCACGAGCTGGAATACCTGCCCGGGTGTTTTCAATTCACCGACGCCCGCACTGAATACACCGGTCACGCTGGACCTGCCCGACCTGGTCGGCCCTCTGATGGTCTTTACGCCTCCGGCCAAAGATGTTCGTGCTTCCACCGCACCCAGCGCGGAATTGACGGAATTTATCAATAGTGACAATGATGGTGTCGTCGTATTTCTGTTTGTCGGCGCGGCCGCCGGCGTGGATAATAACATTCTTTATTCCTCGCGTTCGGCCGGAGCTGGAACAGGATATCCCAATCCCTCTGGAACAGGTGAGCTTTTCGGTGTTGTGCTTGCCGGCGAGCGCCGTATTCCAATCACTGCAACCAGGCCTCAGCCGTCCAATTTCGGCAATGCTTCGCCTTCGCTGACCCAGCTCTGCTGGACGAATCCTCTGCCCAGTCAGCCTGAAGGACAGATTACCTGTGATGTGTATTTCGGCTCAACAGAACCCAACGCTTTGCTGCCGCATTACGGCCTGCAGAAAATCGCCGCACAAACAACCGGCACCTGTGTCGCGCTGCCCTATGCCTTGACCGCATATAAAAAATATTACTGGATGGTCGATGTTTATGACAGCAGCAAAACACCCAGTCTGACTGAAGGTATGTTGTGGCAATTCAGCACGGATAACGCCGCCCCCATAGTCAATGCCGGAGCAGATCAATATCTCTGGCTTAATAACGCC
>DLFY01000079.1:24855-25619 GCA_002482415.1 Phycisphaerales bacterium UBA7708 | reverse complement strand
CCTGACCCGCCTGTGGACCCAGGCCTCCGGCCCGGCTCAGATTATCGACCCCAACGGTGTCATTATCGCAACCCAGGTCGTAGCCAATACCAACAATATTTCGCTGGTCCTTCCGGCAGCGGGAACATATCAGTTTGTCCTAACCGCCAACGACAGTGCCATTACAAGCTCCGATACAGTTCAGATAGTCGCGGCGGCAACTCCCTGTCTGGCTGCCAAGGCCATGCCCGGCTATGTCCCCATCACAGGCGACATCGACGGGGACTGCTTCGTGAACCTCAATGACCTGGCGGTTTTTGCGACGCATTGGCTGGAGTGCAACAGCCTGGCGCCCTGTTATTGATGATTCAATGGCACTATACTATAACCAAAGATGATAACACTAATCTGGAGGATAATCGTATGAAAACGAAGTGGTTTCATTTAGTTGCGATATTACTGCTGACAACTGCCGCCATCGTGCATGCTGATTCATTCATCATTCAGGCGGCAGATCACTGCATGGCCTGTAATGACGCTCAGTACGGACCCGACAATACACGCCGCACCACAATTTCGGATGTTCGCAACTATCAGGATGCCAACACGACCCGTCGGCGCATCGCTTTTTACAGCTATGACATCTCTGCCATCAAGCAGCCGGGGAAAATATTTATCAACAGCTACCTGACCCTGAATGTGGATAAGGGTACGACAGGCAAGAATCTGTATGTGTATGCTGTCAAGGAAGAGTATGACAATATCGTCCTCAACGGCAAGACCTG
>DLFY01000079.1:0-24843 GCA_002482415.1 Phycisphaerales bacterium UBA7708 | reverse complement strand
GCTCCTGCACGCGGCTCCGAAATCACTATTGATGTACTGAATATGACGGAACTGTCGCCGCTGCTGATGTCATTTCCGCGTCCAGCCCTGGACTTATGGGAACCAACCCCGATCTCTGCGCTGCTGGATGATGTTCTGAATTCCGATACAGACAACAATATTCTGCTCCTGTTTGTCACGTATGACGCCCAGAATTCCGATTTCGAGATTCGCTCGCCAAGTCATGGGGATTCTTTTTCAACAGATCCCCTGCTCAAAGGTATTCTTCTGCGGGGTGTTATTGAAGTCCCCAGCCGTGCAACGTCTCCCATGCCAGCCAACAATGTAAACGTTGGGATCGGCCTTTCCCAACTGAGCTGGACCAATCCGGAACCCAACGAAGTCGGCGGCATCATCACCTGTGATGTGTATCTGGGAACCAATGAACCCAACCTGGTCAGGCCGGGTTACAATCTCAACACGCTTGTAACCGGCACATCCGCCGAATCCGTCGCCATACCGGCCGGAACCATTCAGCGCAATACGACCTACTACTGGATCGTCGACGTGCACGACACCACCCGCGGCAAGACACAAGGTTTTGTGTGGACATTTAATACCAACAACAATCCTCCGCAGGTAACCGTAGGCGGCACGCAGTACCTCTGGCTCAATAACGCCGGCGACCCGGCTTCGGCATCCGCCATTTTAAGCGGAAGCGCCACCGATGATGGCTATCCCACCCCGTTCACGCTGTTGTGGGAGCAGGTCAGCGGCCCGGCCACTGTCACAATCGATCCCAGCAATGTGGCACAAACTACGGTCGTCCTGCCGGCAACGGGCGATTATCAATTCCGTCTGACAGCCAATGATACCGACCTGCAGGGAACAGGACTAACCCAGATTTATGTGCGGGCCAATCCCTGCCTCGCAGCCCAGGTCAAACCCGGCTACACCGTCATCCCCGGCGACTTCAATAACGACTGTGTGGTGGATATGACGGATTTTGCAGACATAGCCAAAAACTGGCTGGAATGCAACAGCCTGGCACCCTGCGAATAAAGATTGAATAAATACATCAACTCCATATAATTAACTCGACAGCCGAGCGGATACCAGTTTCCCTCGGCTGTCGGTTTTTTATAATTACAGGAATTAATTAATGAGTATATTTGAAGCCATTATGCTGCTCTGTTTTGGGGCCGCCTGGCCGTTCAGCATTTATAAATCGTGGAAATCGCGGGCGTGTGCCGGAAAAAGCATTATCTTTCTCTACATTGTCCTGATTGGTTACATCGCCGGCATCGTCCACAAAATTCTGCACAGTCAGGATTGGATTATCGCCCTTTACAGCCTCAACGGCCTGATGGTGCTGTTGGATATTGTGCTCTACCACCGCAACTGGAAATTATCACGAATTCCAGTTACCTCAAAATCAGCGACGTAATATGCCGGATAATCGCCCGAGCGGTCTTGGCTTTATTCCCTGCAATTTCAATCCAGCCCCATTGCGGTGTTTTTAACAAAACGCGAGAGGAATCAGCACCAATTGCCGCCGGACTATTGGCCACAATCATATCTGCGTTCTTGGATATCAGCTTCTTTTCAGCATTGTGTTTCAAGTTCCGGTCCTCCAATGCAAAACCGACCACCACATGCTGTTTTTTATGTTGTCCGGCCCAGGTAAGGATATCCTCGGTCGGCTTGAGCTTGAGCGTCAGAACTTTCTTTTCCTTTTTCCGTTTCACTTTAGCCGCCTCAACCGGCGTATAATCCGACACTGCTGCCGCCATAATCAGGCAATCGCAGGTCTTGAAATGCTTTTTGACCGCCTTGAACATATCGCCCGCCGACACCACCGAAACCACCTCCGCCCCTGTCGGCGGCACCAGACTCGTCGGAGCCGAAATCAGCGTAACTGAATGCCCCGCCTTCATGGCCGCCGCCGCCAGCGCATACCCCATCCGACCCGAACTGGCATTGGTAATATAGCGTACCGGGTCAAGGTATTCACGAGTCCCGCCGGCCGTAATCAAAAATCGCATTTTCTTACCGTTTTTATTCATTGTCATCCAAACCAAGATAAAATAGAAGAGAATAAAAATACAGAGTAAAAATCAAGAATTTATCACCATTTTATGCCCTTACAGGCTATGATATATCCACATAAAGAGAACGCATCATTTTTTTAGAAATTTTGCATAATCCTGTCCCTGCTTTCGTCAATATTATAAACAGACAGGATACGAAAGGACTTTTTTGGACGAACGTTCGGATCAGATTTTGACAGCCCAGTCCCGGCAGGGAGACAAGACAGCCTATGAGCAGCTTGTTCTGCGGCACTACCGCCATGTGCTGGGCCTGTGTTATGCGATCCTGATGAACTTTAATGATGCACAGGACGTCTGCCAGGAGACGTTTCTGCGGGGCTTTGAAAAATTGCAGGATTTACGGGACGATTCGCTCTTTGCAAACTGGATCCATCAAATCGCCAGACGCATGTGCGTGGATGGCCTTCGCCGGCGTAAAAAAAGCCAGTTTTTTTCGACCCTGAATGAGCAGCCCTGTTCATCCGACGGCGATTACTCGGATTTAACTACGGCCATAGCCGGCCTGCCGGACGATTATCGTATTCCCCTGGTGATGTATTATCTGGACGGCCATGATGAACGGGCTATTGCATCGCACCTGGGAACATCGCAATCCACCGTATGCCGCCGAATCCAAACGGCAAAACAATTGTTATACGAGAGACTTTCGGAGTAAATAAAATGAATATCAATCCATGTCCAGACCATAAGACGGAGATTGAAGCATACTGCTGCGGACATCTGTCACCGGCTCAGGCCGCTTCACTGCAGGAACACTTGTCAGGATGCAGTCCGTGCAGCCGCTACTATGACATGTTAATCCAGCAGGACAAACAATTGAGTGCATGGGCGGATTCACTGGACAGTCGGATACAGGACGGACAGAACAGTCTGCTGCAGCGACTGCGGGAAAAAGAAGTCTCTTCCGCCCCATTAGAAAGGTCTTTGCGGTATCGCTATATATGGCATACTGCAGCCGCCGCCGTACTGATTGCGGCTGGTTTTTTCTCGGCTCGTCTGCTTCAGCCTGCCATCAGCAAAGAACAGCTTTTTGCAGAGTGGTCACAGACGATTCAGCCGCAGATGGAACAAAAGCTGGCCGAAGCCGTCGCCCGGCAGTTGCGCCCGGAACTACTGCAAATGCGAAATGACCTTGCCGACAAGATGACCACGCAGATCAGTGAGTCCACGGCCCAGTCCGTCGCCTTGTCACAGGCTATGAATGCCAAACTGATTCGCGAATTTGCAGATGCCGTCCAGACCGTTCAGAGCCGGGATCGTCAGGTCGTTTCAGACGCACTGCTTCGGCTGGAAGAAAAACGCCTGCAGGACAAAAAACAGACTCAAAAAGCCGTCACATCTCTGGCACTGGCTACCGGCGAGGAAATCGCGCGCACTCGCCGACAGTTGTTCGAGGCCAGCCCGGTGTTGTTTGACTCATCAAATACAAATCAATAATTTTAACTGAAAGGTTCACTTATGACTTCATGCATTCGATTCATGACCGTGGTTTTACTGGGCATCTTCTCCGGTTTTACAGTTGCACAGGACGATATGTCTGAACTGGCACAGGATATCGCCGAAGCTCAGGCTGAAATTATGGAAGCTCAGCAGGAAGCTCTCGAAGCTGTTCGAGAAGCCCAGCAGGCAGCAATAGAAGCCCAAGCCGAGGCTCAGCAGGCCGCCCGGGAGACACAGGGTGATGCTCTTGCAAAACAGGGTCAGGCGATTGGTCTGGCTGCCGGGAAAATGGCTGGCGACTNNGGAAGCTTCCGCGGCAAAATGCCGCATTATATGGGCGGCATGGGCGGTGGCTGGGCTGTCGGTTCCGCTCCGTTTGCCGACAATACCTCTTCGCTGATTATTCCCGGCCAGAAAACCACCTCTGAAACCATCCGGCAGATGCGTGAAGACATGCGGGTCATGTCGCAGATTTGGGATGATACGGTTAATCCGGATGCTCAGCAAGGGTGGTTTACCATGCGATTTGTCGGCGGTTTGTTCAATACCAACGCCATGACATCACAGATTTTCATCGGCGATTACGGTGTTATTTTTCTGCAGCATGTGGATTATCCCCTGATGCCGACAAATCAGGTGGAAGCCCAAGCTCAACCCAAAGACCCTGCAGCGGACGAGGTCTGGCAGAAGACCAAAAAGAAACTTCAGGGACAACCTGTTGACGAACCGTCTCAATCCGAACAGGGGGAAGCTTATGACGCGGACAAAGTGGAGGCTTTAAAGGAAAAAAGCATCAAGGCGTTTCGTCATGCAGCCAACATCCGCAATCTTGAAGCTCAGCAGTGGGTGGTCCTGGTGATACGCTGCACCTCCCAGGACGAGGTCATGCCGGTTGAAGAAGAAAACACAGAGACCCCGATGGATAACTCGTCCACGCTGATACTCCGTGCCGTAAAAAAGGACATTGATGCCTTTGCCAAAAATCCGGACAATCTGGAACAATTCAAAAAAGCCGTTCAGGTTCTGACATACTAATCACGGAACCGCCACAATAAAACAGGGCGTTCTTTCTGTAACCAGACAAAAAGAACGCCCTGATCGTTTACAGCCAGCTTAGATCGCGCGGACAGCCGCCAGAATCTCGGCCGTTTCCGCCATGCGTCCGGCCCCTACATCCCCGCAGGCCAGCCGGCCCTCAGCGGGACCGACAAACCGGACGTTTAAATCTTTCTTTAAAATTTCAACATTTCTCTGCACCATCGGATTGTTCCACATCCGCGTATTCATCGCCGGGGCAAATAGAGTCGGCTTCTGCCAGCAGGCACACAGCGTCGTGCTGAGCAGATCATCGCAGATTCCCGCGGCTGTCTTGGCGATGATATTGGCCGTGGCCGGTGCCACCACAACAATCTCCGCCGCAGTCGCCAGGTCGATATGACCAATCTTAAACTCGTCCGGCGCCGACCACAGGCTCGTATAAACGGCATTGCCTGTCAGGGCCTCAAAGGTCTTGGGGCAAATCAGTTCACAGGCCGCCGCCGTCATAATCGTATAGACGCAATAGCCCCCGCCGGTCAGCTTGCTGGCCAGATCCGCGGCCTTATAAGCCGCTATCCCGCCGCTGACACCCAGCAGTACCGTTCGCCTGCCCTGCGATGAATTGCCGTCCTGAACCATAACTTACAGAGTAAATTTCTTTTCCGGTTTGGCCGGGCCGCCCAGATCCAGAGCAATCTTGCCCTGGCGAATCTCTTCGACCACGATTTCAACCGCCGTCATGCCTTCGGTGTTTTCAACCAGAGGACGGCTGCCTTCCATCATCTCCAGCATCCGCTTTTGAATCAGCGACGACAACTTAAACCGACCGCCAACCTTACTCAATACTTCGCCGTCTTTCAGTGCTTCAATCATTATCATCTCCTGTTACAACTGGATTAATTGTACAACTTCGTCAATCGCCCGTTCAAGCTGGTCATTGACCACCAGGTGGTCATACCGCTGCCGGGCTATTTCTATTTCTCGCTGTGCCGCGTCCAGGCGACGCTTCTTGCTCGCTTCATCCTCACCGCGTCCGCGACCTTCCAGACGCCGCAGCAATTCTTCCGGACTGGGCGGCATGATAAAAATCATCAGCGCCTCCGGATACTGCTGTTTGACCTGCAGTCCGCCCTGCACGTCGATTTCAAGAATCACCGCCCGACCCGCTTTCAAAGCATCTTCCACCGGCTGGCGGGGGGTCCCGTAATAATTGCCGTAAACATTGGCGTATTCAATGAACCCATGTTCGGCGATTCGCTTTTCAAATTCTTCCGGCGTAATAAACCAGTAGTCTTTGCCATTCGTTTCGGCATGGCCGGGCTTGCGCGTCGTGCAGGACACGCTCAAAAACGCATTGGTCCGTCCAACCGCTTCCCGGCACAGGGTGCTTTTGCCAACCCCGGACGGTCCGCTGATGACTGCCAGTTTTCCTTTGCGCCCTGCCATAGTCGCCTACTCAACGTTCTGAACCTGTTCCTTGATTCGGTCAATCGCACACTTGATGTCAATGACACACTGGGCAATGACCGCATCCGAGGCCTTGCTGGCAATGGTATTGGCCTCACGCAGCATTTCCTGCGTAATAAAATCGAGACGCCGTCCCACGGCATCGCCTTTTCTGCAGCAGGACTCAAACTGTGTCACATGCGAATCCAGCCGGGTAATTTCTTCATTGATGTCACTGCGGTCGGCATAGATTGCAGCCTCGCGGGCCAGCAAATCGTTGTCGATTCGCAATTGCGCCTGGGACAGCAGCTCTTCAACACGCTTACGCAGCTTGTCGTGATACTCCCGAACCACGGCGTCCTTGCGCTGACGAATCACCTCCAGGTCATCCCGCATCTTTCGGCAATGGTTCAGCAGGTCCTCGGCCAGAGCCTGACCTTCTTCCAGCCGGCTTTGCTTGAGCTGCTCCAGTGCCTCGGAAGACAGCTTCAAAATCGTATTTTTCATCCGCTCGGTATGCTCGGCATCCGGGATAATCGGCTGTACAATCCCCGGCAGCCCCAGCATCGACGCCAGATCAATGGTGCATTCGCTGGCATCGCCGGGCACCAGCCGCCGCAGCCGACCGACATAGGCATTCAGCGTATTTTCATCGATATCAAACAGGGCCTGGCCCGACACATTTTTCATCCGCAGCGAATAATTCAGCGTGCCCCGCTGAATGCTTTCCCGGGTCAGTTTCTCAATCTCACCTTCCAGAAATGCCGCGATATCCGGCAGACGCAGGGCCGCCTTGAAATACCGGTTGTTGACCGAGCGAATCTCGACGGTATAAACCACCCCCTCGATTTCCGCACAGGCCTGGCCGAACCCTGTCATGCTGGTAATCATATCCAACTCCGCAATCGGAACTTATTGTGCAGCTTCATTACCCGCTGGTGCGGCAGGCTGTTCAGCAGCAGGCTGGGCAGGCGCCGCAGGCTGTTCGGTCGGTTGTGCCGCTTCAGGCACAGCCGCCGGAGCCGGTGTTTCGGTTGTCGCCGGGGCAGGCTGTTCACTGCCGGTGCCTGCAGGGGCCGTCGAAGCGGGCGTCTGGGACGGAGCCAGCAGGTCCAGGGAATCCGATGGACGCATGAACATCCCCATACAGACCGTCATCAGCAGCCAGGCCGCCGTCAGACCAATCGTCAGCCATGTCAGGAAATCTCCCGTGCGTGTTCCCAGCAGGCTCGACGCACCGGCACCGCCAAATGCTGCGGCCAGTCCGCCGCCGCGACCCTTCTGCAGCAAAACCACCACAATCAGAGCAATCGCAACCAGAACCCACAGCACAATCATTGCGTGCCAGAATAACGAAATCGCCGCCAACGGAAGCATCATATCTGTCTCCTAAATTTGTATCGCCTTGGTTATTTCTAAAGTATTATTTCGATATAACGCCGCCGGTCCGCAATACATCGACGCCGGCCTTTGCCGTTATACCCGTATCGTTTTGTTTATTTCATCGACGCCTTGATCATCGCCGCAAAATCCGTCGCCTTCAGGCTCGCCCCGCCAATCAGCAGGCCGTCGACATCCGGCTGGCTCATCAATTCGGCCGTGTTGGCCGGCTTGGCTGAACCGCCGTACTGAATCCGCAAGGCATCGGCGATTTTCTTGTTGTACATCTTGGCAATCAGCCCGCGAATCATCGCATGAACATCCTGAGCCTGCTGGGGGGTGGCATTCACACCCGTGCCGATAGCCCAGACCGGCTCATAGGCAATCGTTACCGCCTGAATCCGTTCCTCGCAGATGCCCTCGAGGCCTTTTTTGACCTGGTCAGCCACAACCTGGTCGGTCTTGCCGCCCTGCCGCTCTTCCAGCAGTTCACCCACACAGAAAATCGGCAGCAGCCCGCCGGCAATCGCGGCGTGAATCTTCTTGTTGATCAAAGCATCCGTTTCGCCGATGACATGCCGGCGTTCCGAGTGCCCGATAATCGCATACGAACAGCTCACGTCTTTGAGCATCGCACAACTGATTTCGCCGGTAAAGGCACCGTTGGGCTGATGAAAGACATCCTGGGCACCCAGAGCCACGTTGGACGAACTCAGGGCCGCAGCCACACTCTGCAGATACACAAACGGCGGGCAGACCGCGATATCCACATTGTCCACCTGGCCCACCTCAGCCACAACACCCTTGGCCAGCGCCACCGCCGAGGCCGCATCCATATTCATTTTCCAGTTGCCTGCTAAAAACGGCTTTCTCATAATCATCTCCAATAGTCGTCGTTTCATAACCTGCCGCTGCTCGATGTATCATGCTGAGCAAAGCGATAATTTTGTTCATCCGTCGGCACGACGGATTCCATAAATTTTATTTTTNNNNTTTGATTTTTGATTTTTGATTTTCTTACAGCACTGACGTGCTCCGCGGAAAGCTGCCCAGCACCGATAACTGCACACAATGCTGTTTGGCCTCTTCCAGCGCCTTTTTCACATGAGCATCCAGTTTATGACCCAGAAAATCCACAAAGAAATAATATTCCCATTCGCGCTTCTTATTCGGACGCGAACCAATGTTGGTCATATTGATATTATAGTCTTTAAAAACATTCAGCACATCCACCAGCGCCCCCGTCCGGTGAGCCGTACTGAACAGGATAATCGTCTTGTCATCGCCGGTCGGTTTGGCATCCTCGCGTCCGATGATCAAAAACCGCGTAATATTGTTTGAAATATCTTCAATATCCTGGCACAGAATCTTCAGTCCGTACGCCTCTGCCGCCACCGCCGACGCAATCGCCGCCGCGCCGGGTTCCGTGGACGCCAGTTGCGCCGCCTTCGACGACGACGCCATCGGGATAAGCTGGGCATCCTTGAATGCCCCAGCCAGCCAGTTGCGGCACTGAGCAAATATCTCAGGCTGCGAATAAATCTTCTGTATCGCACTCATCGGGCAGTTGGCCATCAGGTTATGATGAATCGCCATATGCACCTCGGCACAAATCATCACATCCGTCTCGACAAACGCGTCCAGCGACTCACGCACCCCGCCGCCGGCGGAGTTCTCAATCGGCACAATCCCGAAATCACTGTGCCCCTTGGACACTTCCTCGAAAATCGCCCGGATATCCGTTGCGGCCTCGTAATCGACACTTTGGCCGAACTTCAATATCGCCGCATTATGGCTGAAGCTGCCCATCGGTCCCAGGTACGCAATACGCAGCGGACGTTCCAGAAAGAACGATCCGCTCATAATCTCACGCCATACCGCCGCCAGTGCCTTATCCGGCAGCGGGCCCGGATTGCTCCGGGCAATCTTATCCAGCACCGCCTTCTCCCGGTCGGGCGCATAAATTGGTGTATCGCCGGCCGCTTTCAGCTTGCCGATTTCCACCACCACCCGCGCACGCTGATTGATCAACTCAACGAGTTGTTCATCCAAGGCATCAATTTTCTTGCGAAGTTCTTCTAACGACATCGCTTCCCATTTCCAACAAAACACCTCGTTTTGTCAGACACGTTGAGTCGGCTGTTAGTGGAATCTATCCCGGCTGATTTTTTCAGAATGGGTTTATGTACCATAATTTACGCGTTTCGTCAATTGAAAACCGCTCCTACCCCCGCCCATTCGCATAAATCCTCACTCGTAATACCTGTAAGCTGGTATGTATATACTATTATATGTTATATAAGTCGGTGTATTTAACGATGTTCTGACTACATTGGAGTTATTTTATCTGTATAACTGTGCTTTTCAGAACAGCTTCCAGTGTAAGCTCCTGTGCCTTGCGTGCCTGCTCCAGCGACACCCCCGGCCCAACATGAATAAATCCTGCCGATATACAATAGCTTGCTTTTGAACGATTCTCATATCTCTTCTGATACCCCATCGCCAAACAGGCAATATAATTACACAGAAAATCCCCCGGGTCACCCTCCTCATCAATCCAGGCCTTAACACCCAACCCCGCTCTATTCACTGCCAACTCAATCTGCTCGGCCGGCAGCGTTGTGGAATAGGTCTTTCCAGTCACCGCCATCGTCTCTAAGCTCTTTTTATCAGGCAACTTAGGATCAAGAAAATCCGGCGACCAGCGATCCCGCACTATAGCCCGCCGTTCAATCTCCCACGGCCCCTGCCCCATCCCATAACAGACAATCGCTATCGGCTTATATTTCGCTACAATCGCCTCAAAATCTGCAAAAGTATCCTGATAATCCACTTCCAGAACCCCATTTCCCTTGGGATTTTGATATGGATTGGCCGGAAAAGTCGGAAAGAATGCATACACGTCATACCCCATCGACTTCCAGTTGGACCCCTTCCAGCCATTCGGATTAATCACCGGATCATCACAGAACTCCCGCAGCATCTCATTAGTCACCGGCCAATACCCCGTCAGCACCACATTCCGTCGGGTCTGCCCGCACCCCGCCGCACAAAGGCTCACCAAAACCAGCCATACGACGTACTTAAGATGAATTCTGCTTATTGTTTTCATAAGCCAAAAAGTACCACCAAATTCCCCTTATGAAAAGAGATTCCTCAAAAGAATAACAAATGAGGCTGCGATGCACCGCAAAAATCAAGGCCGGTATCCAATCGCTTCCAGGCAATTGATACCGGCCTCGGTTATTAATGGGGCAATAAATCTGTTATTTTTTACTGCGAACTGTTTCCTTGATTCGCTGGATGTGTCCGCGTCCCAATGCTTTGACCTCGCAGCCCAATTCGAAATAGCGCCGGATTTTCTTGTCATCCAGAATACCAAAACAGTCTATCACAGCCAGAGGTGCACCCGCCCACTTGACAATCTGGTCGGGATCCAGATTCAGATAGGGCTCATGCGGCACAGCCAGAATTACGGCCTCAGCCCCCTTGAGCGCGGCAGCCAGATCAGACTGAACCCGGAGTTCGTTGAGATGTTCCTGATTGCGGAAGAAGCGTGCCCAAGACTGGCCGGGTGCAGGATAGGTCTCCTGACTTTCAAGTTCATACCAGTGTTCCAGATACGGATCGTGAACATGCATCTCGGCACCCATTTCGGTAAGCCGCCGGACCACAATTTCCGATCCACTGTATCGCGTATCGGCAACATCCTGTCGATAGCTGGCACCGCAAAGCAGCACATTGGCCCCGGCGATATAACGCCCCATATTACGGAGGGCATCGCGGGTCAGCGTCGCAGCACGCAGGCCGCGGGTGTCATTAATGTCGATGGCAGTGGTGGTAATTTTGAAGATATCATCATCGAAACCCAGCAGATGTTTATACGCCCAGTAGCCCAGCCCGCCGTCTTTGGGCAGACAATAGCCGCCGACACCGGGGCCGGGGAAAATCATATTGCTGTGAGTCGGCCGCATCTTGATGGCATTGATAACTTTAATCAGGTCAACGCCGTTGCGTTCGGCAAAGACCGACCACTCGTCAAGAAAGGCCAGAATTGTGGCGCGATACGAGTTCTCGACAATCTTGGTAGTTTCCGATTCGATGGGGCGGTCCATCACCGTCAGCGGGAATTTCTCGGTGTTCAGCACTTCGCGGAGGAATTTTTCAACGCGGGTACGAGCCTCTGCATTGCACCCGGAGCAGACACGCCAGAAATCACGGATGGACGACACATAGTGCCGGCCAGGCATGACACGCTCAAAGCTATGACTCAGCAGCGGCTCGGATTCAATCTTGCGGGCTTTAAAGGCCTTTTTAAGAATAGGCCAGGCCACAAATTCCGTTGTACCGGGAGCAACCGTCGTTTCAATCAGCACAAGGCAGCCGGGCTGAATCTTTTTGCCGATGGTCTTCATCGTCGCCTCAAGGGCGGCCATATCAGCCTGACCGGTGCGGAGATTGCCGAGATCGCGCTTGGTGTAGTCGCACTGGACATCGACGACAACACAATCCGCCAGCGCCAGGCAGTCCGAATTATAGGTCGCCGTCAGGGTCTTTTTCTCAAGGACACAGCGGGCAATCATCGGGTCCACTTCCGGATCCTCTGCCTTGACGGGCGAAAGCCCCTTATTAAGCATGGGAATCTTCCAATAGCTGCGGGGACTGGGACGCTGACAGCCGATGACAAATTTGCTGGGCTTGCCGGTGGTCTTATCGACCATATCCGCCACAATCGCGGCCATCACGGCACCGACAAAACCGACCCCCATGACAACAACGATTTCCTTGCCTTCCTTGCGGGCGGCAGCGGCCAGCATTTCCAGACGCTGCAGTTCCGCGGCATACTCTTCTTTTTGCGGGATGGGATACTTTTCCCCTGACGGGCTGACTGAATAATCACTCATTTTGAGGGCCTCCACATGTTTGCGGTTAAATTTCGAATCTGAACCTATTATAATATATAATCTCGGCAAAAACAGTCGGAAAATATACAAAATTTCAACTGCAAAAGAGGGGCAACTAAATCCTTCTTAAAAATATTCCGTTTCGACAAGGCTAAATGCAAGTGCTTCTGTTGCTGCTGAATAATCATGCCCACTGGCTATAAAAAAACAAAAGCCGCTTTATCACATTCGATAAAGCGGCTCTTGTCTGAGATTGCCATAGAAAAAATCATCTGCCTGTCAACATGAAGTGTCGAAAAAGCACATGCTTCTTCTTTATCAATTAATAAATGCCGGGCCTGTCAGGCAGCCATGCCAAACAAGCCCGGCATCCGGTTTATTCCAACGGTTCAATCAAATACTCGATTGGGCACGGATGTTTTGCATGCCCAATCGAGACACAAACATCGGTTTAATTCGCCGGCTCAATAATATTCGTATTCAGCCAGGCCTGGGCAATAATCGCAAAATCACCCAGATTGACTATGCAGTCATTATTCAGGTCGTATTCAACAGCCGCTACACAAACGGAATTCCCGGAAAGATCGGCATACATGTGCCCGATTTCCTCTTTGGTCAGAGCATAATTCCAGATGCTCACTTCGTCGATCAGACCCGTGTAATCAAACGTTCCCGCAGGCTCCTGAACGCCAATCATCAGGGGAGCGGTTGACAGTCCGACTGCCCCGTTAAAGGAGGCTTGTCTCTGAAGAACACCATCAGCATAGACTTTCAGAACTCGGACATTGGATTCGACTTCGCAGGACACAACTATCAAGTGCCACTTGTCATCAGTCACATTGCTGGTTCCGCGAAGATCACCATAGCTGCGGTAAGCATACGAACCGACCGTCTGGCCCGTAGTCATCGCCCAGCCTCTGTTCCAGGTGTTATCCTGTTCCTTGGAGACAATCCCGCCTTCAGAACTCGTCTTGACCCAGGCGGCTGCCGTCAGACCCAGCGGATAGAAATTAAAGACATCCTCAGTGCCCGGAACGGTGATATATTTTCCATCACTGCCGTCAAGACTGAGAGCCTGACCGCTGATGCCGTCACTGACATACATCGGCCCGTTGGGGTCACTATAGGCGCCGGCCCATCCGTCCACGGTATCCGTCAGCGTATTGTCAAAGGTCCAGTGCGCCATCAGACGCTTGGTCCACAAATAAGCCGGGGTCGTGGTGATGCCGTCGGGCAAAGCCCCATTCGAGATTTTGCAGGTATAAGCACCTTCATTGGCCTTGGACACATTGGGAATGCTCAGTTCAGCACTCTTGGCACCGTTAATCGCTGTTCCATTAAAATACCACTGGAAATCAGTGCCGTTAAGATGCTGGGCCGTAAAGACCGCAGTCGTGCCGGCGGCAACCGTCTGAGATGCCGGGTCCTGGGTAATCACCGGAACCGGAGGCATCGTCGTGAAAGACCATACCGGGCCGGCAACCTCATTGACATCGCTCACTTCAACCACGCGCCAGGAATAACGGGTACTGTAACTCAAAGCACTCACAGCATACGATGCGCGCTGGCCCGTATTGGCGATCTGGGTAATGAGATATAAATTGGGATCGGACGGTTTTGCAAAATTCGCATACAGTTTGTGAGTCTTGACCGCCGGATCCGTCTGAGCGAAATTGGCCGGATCACGGGCCGGATCCCAGCTCAGCGTCACATTCAACGGGACATTGGCCTGACGATTCGCCGGCGACGGATTCAGGGCTACGCCGTAAAGCAGTTCAGAAAAAGTCGTCGCAACCATACAATCATCCCACTGGGTCTGGGCACCGCTGCCCAGGCGAACCGATGTATTCCAGTTGGTTGCTGTATAAACGAGCGTCACATCCGCAGAGTTATCCGCGGCACCGTTGTCCCAGTCATTGCCGTCCGGATTCACCCAAAGACGCAGTTGGTCGCCGTCAAAATCAATCGCGGACACCAGATGATACGTCTGACCAACGACCACCGGAATGGTGCTCAATGCCTTGGCTCCGCCGGAAATCTCGATGCCAAAGTACATATAGCCGCTGGCCTGACCGCCGGGCTGACCGAAAAAGATGCGTTCTGTTCCAAAATCATAACCGCTGAAGCCGCACCAGGGATTTTCCACAACCTGGGTCATCTTGACACCATAATACACCGTGCCTGCCGCACGAAATGCGCCAAGCCGCTCGTCGGTGTCAGGATTGGACGCGGTGCCTTCAGTGGGACCATTGTACTCGCGCCGAGCGCCGCTGTCACTGGTGACCAGTTTGCCGTCCTGCACATTCGCTGTGTTAAACACATTATCCCAGTCGGATACGGTGCCGGTGTGTGCCTTGGTTACATTATTCCAATCCCAATACAATCCTCCGGACTTCCCTGCAATATTGCCGTTTGGATAATCGAAGTAATCCACGCCGATCATCTCCGCCTGCACTGCACCCATCAGCAGTACAACAAGTGCTAAACTTAATATTGAACACCTACCCATGGTACACCTCCACATGCCGTGACTCTGTTACCATTCTATAACCACGGCGACAATAGAATGGTATAGTAATAGTTAATTCACAATTAACCGGTCATTATTCAGAAACAGCCAGTTCCAGTCTCGGATTCAAAAACAGGGCCCAGTTATACGCATTGCCGCTGTCGGATTCAGTCACCGCCAGCGAAACAAAACGATCAGCAGAATTCAGTGCCACATCAATCTCAAAGCCTCCGTCGCTGACACGCATGGGCTGGCTTTGCCGCACCTTGCCGTCCACCAGAATCCAGAAAACAACACAGGAATCATGATCGGTAAACCGGGTGGTCGTCTGAGACACGCCCGCACGGGCACGCAGCCGCACCGGCACAACCGCAGGCAGCGACCGACGAATGGAATCCAGGTCAAACGTGATGCCTAAATTGGAATGCAGCGTCAGCGCCGCACCGGTTGCCTCACCGGGGGTAATCCCATCCAGCATCAGCCGGTGCCGCGGAACCCCCACGCCCTCATGCCATGCACCGTTAAACGGATAACCCCATATCAAACCCGAGGTTTTACCAAATGCATCACAGGTCAGACCGGTGGTGGATATCTGAGTCGGCTGGGCATCATATCCCGGAGTAAAAATGCTGTCGATAAATGGAAATTCGGGAATTGCCAGGAAACGATGCGATGCGGCGCGATTGACCGTCAGAGCAGCATCCAGCTCGATGCGAAAATCACCCGTCTGCGGATCGATCCCGCCCGGGACTTTGCCGGAACCAAAACCGTTGCCGCCCCCGACAATATCGGCCAGGTTTAACTGCCGGCCATCCAGCATCGACCCGTTCACTTCGGACAAGTCACGAATAAACATCGATTGTTCCGCACGACGCAGGGATTCATCAAGCTGCTGGTCTGCGGTAACAACCCCGGCCGNNCCATGACGGATCGGATCCGAGCCGCATCGTAATTCCACCTGCCCCTTGAAGACATGCGCCTCGGTACGTCCTGTTTTTTCCACCAGCATCCCGAACTCGGTGCCGTAATCCACCACCGTCGCCGACGGCGTGCGAACAACAAAACCCTCTGCACCCGGCGGTACGATGGAACTGATTTTTCCAAACGCAATATAGAATTGATTCGTATCTTCGGCACAGAACTCCGCCGGCCCCTGTACCAGAATCTCCGCCCCGCTGTCCATGCGGATTTTAACCAGACCCGCAGCCAACTGACGAGGCGTATCGGTATTATAAAGGCGTGTCCCGGCTTTGCCCTCAAAGGTATGATCCTGCCAGCGGGCGGCTACACCTTCAATCAGCGTCGCCGTCGGCAGTGTAACCTGCCGCGGATGCCGGATGACATAACCAATCACCAGAAACATCGCCACCCAGCCCAAGATCGCCGTATACAGACCGAGCCGGGATATCCTGCGCGGCAATTGAAGCTGGCGTCGTTTCTCACGAACCCCCATAATCAATTCAGGCGCCTGGGCGACCGGACGGATTTCAACCGTTTCGGCCTGCCGCTCCTGCTCGGCCAGCGCCTGCCACAAAGACATGTCCAGCGACTTGGAATCGGCTGCCCCTTTGGGCACAAGGGTCAGCCCGGAATCAATTTTGACCTGAAGCGCCGCGTAATTTTTGACAAACTCGCAGTAGCGTTCGAGGTGCTCAGGACTGCTGACCAGGATATCCTGAAGCTGCCGGAGTTCCTGGTCGCTCAGACCATTTTCAAGCAGATTCAAAATCAGGATGTCAAATTCCATTCTATTCATAAGACCGTTTAGAGTTCCTGCTGAGCTACGGTACGCTGAATGCACACCCGCATCAGCTCGAAAATACAAACTAATCGTTTATATACCAGCCGCGGCGAACCGCCGATCTGCTGCGAAATCTCCTTGACCGGCACGTTGTCCTGGTAGCGAAGCTGAAGCAGTTGACGCTGGTCAAGTTCCAGTTTTCGGATGCACTGCTCCAGCGCATTGAGACGGGCATGAAAATCAGACGACGATTCAGACGCCTTCTCAACCATCTTTTGATAGCACTCTTCCGAAAACAGCATCTTCATTTTCTTATTGCTGCGAAGATACTCAAACGCCTTGTTGCGCGCGATGGCAATCGCCCAGGCCCCGAAGTTTTCCCCCTCTCTGAACGTATCGAACTTTTCCCACATCGTCGCCGCGGTATCCTGCAGCAGCTCCTCAGCGGCATTGCGATTGTGCAGCAGCATCAGTAAAAACGCATACACACGCCCCTGTACCGTAGTGTACAGGCTGAAAAATCGTACGCTTTTGTTATCTTTCTCGACCATAATTCTGCGTCAACTCAATCCGTCTTCCTCTATATCTAAATGACAAAAACAGAAAACTGCGCACAAAAAAAGAGAAAAACAATATATTTATTCAAAATATACCTCCATTAATGGGTTATACTGATACCATATATCTACTTATAAACATCTCGATTCTCTAAACAAACTCCGGAAATTCATTGCCCCCCGCGTTTTGCTTTCTATAATGTCCATTTCTATTCTTAAATGAAGGCTTTGTATGGAACGATGGACAATACAGAAGTTATTAAACTGGATAACCGAGTTTTTTACCCAAAAAGGCGTTGACAGCCCCCGGCTTTCGGGCGAATTACTGCTTTCCCACGTATTAAAGCTATCCCGCATCGAATTATATACCTTATTTGACAGAGTAGTCGAACAAGACAAGCTCGACATCCTCCGCGGCATGGTCAAACGCTGCGGCAATCACGAACCGCTGGCCTATCTCATCGGCCGGTGCGAATTTTATTCGCTGTCGTTCAAAATCACCCCAGATTGCCTTATCCCCAGGCCGGAAACAGAGTTACTCGTCGAACGCGCCATCGAATTTCTGCGAAAACGTACCGGCACTCAGCAGGTCCTCGACCTGTGTACCGGCTCCGGCTGCATCGCCATCGCCATCGCCAAAAACTACAAAGACTGCCTCGTCACCGCCACCGACATCTGCGACAAAGCCCTGGCCATCGCAGCCGAAAATGCCGCGGCCCTGAAATTATCCGACAAAATTCAGTATTTATGCGGGGATTTATTCGCCCCCCTCATCGAAGGCATCGAATCCAAATTCGACCTGATCGTCTCCAATCCGCCCTATGTCAGTGAGGCCGAATTCGCCAAACTCGAGCCGAACGTCCGTGATTATGAACCCCGGAGGGCACTGTATGGGGGCCTCGACGGTCTCGATGTCTATCGGCGTATTCTCAACCAGGCCGGCGATTTTCTCAAACCCGACGGCGCCCTGATAATGGAAATCGGCTACGCCCAGGGCCCGGCCATACGGGAATTAATCGAATCATCAGGCCAGTTTGCCCCTGCACGAATCGAAAAAGACCTCTCCAAAAACGACCGGGTCGTAATGACCCGAAAAACAACGGCTTAACTATGGAATATACGTTTTTTTGTGGTATAGTAACCACCTTATATCAGTCAGCCAAAAACCCGACCGGGCAGCAAAAAAATCAGATAAGTCCGGGTTTTAATCTTGACGAACCAACAGGGTACCTATACTATACTACGCTATACTGGCAATAGTGAGGCCGGTTTGCAGCGGAATGCACAAACCGGAACAAGGAACGGGATTAGAATATCGATGGTGCAGTATAAAGTAAAACTCAACGCAAAATCCAATCTGCCCAAATATGAGCAGATCATCCAGAGTCTGACGGATGCCATTGGGGCCAAGCATTTGATTCGCGGAAGCATCCTGCCGTCCATCAAACAGCTCAGCAAGGAACTCAATATTTCCTGTGCCACGGTCGCCAAGGCCTATGACGAACTGAAACGCCGCGGAATCATCCAATCCACCCCCTATAAAGGCTTTCACGTCGCCAGCGAGTCCATCGACCACACCCGGCGGATTTTCCTGCTGTTCGACGAACTCAACCTCTTTAAGGAAGACCTCTACAACTCCTTCAAGCACCGTCTGGCCCGAAAAGCCGTTATCGACCTGTATTTCCATCATTATAATATTGAAGTCTTCAAGACCCTCATACTCGATAATGTCGGCCGCTATAACAATTACGTCATTATGCCCTTTTATCATCCCGAAGTCGCCGAAGCCCTGGAGGCCATTGACCCCGACAAGATGCTGATACTCGACCAGCCCGGCTATGTCAACGGCACCTATCCCGGCGTCGTGCAGGACTTCGAAAACGATGTCTATCAATCCCTCAAAAGCCGTGCCGAACTGGTCCGCAAATATAAAAAACTGATCCTGATCTACCCCGAGCCGAACATTCACCCTAAAGATATTATGCACGGCTTTGAGCGGTTCTGCAGTGATTTCGGCATCAAGGGAACGATCACCCAGTCCATGACGCAGGTTCCCCCGCAGGCCGGGAGTGCCTATATCATCATCGCCGATGTCCTGCTGGTGGAACTGATTAAGCAATGCCATCAGAAAGGCCTTAAAGTCGGCCAGGATGTCGGGATAATTTCGTATAACGATACGCCGCTCAAAGAAATTCTCGAAGGCGGCATCACTACAATATCGACTGATTTTCGTCAGATGGGAATCAGCGCCGCCGAACTGGTGTTGTCGGGCCGCAAAGATAAAATTGCCAACCCCGTACGACTGCTGGTTCGTCAGTCGCTGTAAAATTGGTATGCAATGTTAACGTTATTATGGATTTAATGAACAGGAGGTTGCACGTATGAAACGGAATGTATTGGCATCGGCTGTCGTCGCGGGAGTGGTTTTATCACTGTGTTCCTGCTCCCTTCCGTCATGTATGACCGGCCAGAAAGGACAGGCTATGATTGAGAAGAAACCGTTTGGACAAGTAGATGGACAGAATGTGGACCTGTATGTGCTGACCAACGCCAATGGCTTGAAGGCGTCGATCACCAACTACGGCGGAATTATGACCTCGCTGGTGGTGCCGGACAAAAACGGCACGATGGAAGACATCCTGCTGGGCTATGACAATGTCGCCGCTTATGTCAAAGAGACACCTTACTTCAACGCCCTCATCGGCCGCTACGGCAACCGCATCGGCAAGGCCAAATTCACCCTCGACGGCAAGACCTATACGCTGGCAGCCAACAATGACGAAAACGCTCTGCACGGCGGCATCAAGGGATTTGACAAGGTCATCTGGACCGCCGAAGGCATCAAGACCGACTGCGGCGTCGGCGTCAAACTGGCCTACCTGAGCAAAGATATGGAAGAAGGCTACCCCGGCAACCTGATGGTCAACGTGACCTATATGCTGACCAACAACAATGAACTGACCATTGAATACAAAGCCATGACCGACAAGGCAACGGTCTGCAACCTGACCAATCATAATTATTACAACCTGACCGGCAACGCCAAGGACAGCATCCTCAACCACGTCCTGACACTCAACGCCGACAAGTTCACCCCCGTTGACGCCGGCCTGATTCCCACCGGCGAACTCCGCCCGGTCAAAGGCACCCCGATGGACTTCACCAGGCCCTTTGCCATCGGCGCCCGCGTCAATGAAGCCGATGAACAGATCAAATTCGGCGGCGGCTATGACCACAACTGGGTCCTGAATAAAAAAGGCAGCGAGATGTCCCTGGCCGCAACCCTCCATGAACCCGTCAGCGGCCGCGTTATGGAAGTCTGGACCGAGGAACCCGGCATCCAGTTCTATTCCGGAAACTTCCTCGACGGCACCATCACCGGCAAGGGCGGCGTAGTCTATAAGCAGCGCTGGGGCATGTGCCTCGAAACCCAGCATTTCCCCGACAGCCCCAACAAGCCGCACTTCCCCACCACGACGCTGCGCCCGGGCGAACTCTATCAAACCAAAACCGTTCATAAATTCTATACCCGCTAATCCGTTAGATTGCATGGTGAATACGAAAGGATAAAAGCATGAATGTCTTGACCGCAAATTTACTGGCCATTGGTGTTCCCTGGCACATGCTGGACACGGTCGTGCTGGCAGCATTTTTCATCGGAATGATTCTTGTTGTACTCTGGTCGATAAGAAAAAAAGAAGAATCCTCCGCCGACTATTTTCTGGCCGGTCGCAATGCAAGCTGGCTGGAAATCGGGTCGTCGATTTTTTCGTCGAATATCGGTTCAGAACACCTCGTTGGTCTGGCCGGAGCCGGCTTTATCAGCGGCATGGCCATGGCCCACTGGGAAATGCACGCATGGCTCATCCTCGTACTGGGCTGGGTATTCGTGCCGTTCTATGACCGCATCAAAGTCTTCACGATGCCGGAATTCCTGGAACGTCGTTTTTCTCCCGGCTCGCGGTCGATTCTGTCGATTATCTCGCTGGTCAGCTATGTCCTGACCAAGGTCGCCGTCACGGTCTATTCCGGCGGCGTGGTTTTTGGAACCGTATTCGGGATTGAGGAAATTGAGATATTCGGCCGTACTGTGGATTTCTTCTGGGTCAGCGCCATCGGCCTGGTGGTCATTACCGGTATTTATACGGTGGTCGGCGGTATGAAAGCGATTATGTACACGTCCGTCCTGCAGACGCCTGTGCTGCTGATTGGCTCGGTCGTCATTCTGTTCCTGGGTCTCAAGGCCGTCGGCGGCTGGGGTGAAGTCGAACGCCTCTGCGGTGAAAATCTCCGACTGGTACGCCCGGCAAGCGATCCCAAATATCCGTGGACTGGCGTGCTCTTTGGCTCGATGATTATCGGTTTCTGGTACTGGTGTACCGACCAGTACATCGTCCAGCGTGTCTTGTCCGGCAAGAATCAGACTCATGCCCGCCGCGGTTCCATTCTGGCCGGCTACTTCAAGCTGCTGCCGGTGTTCATCTTCCTCGTCCCCGGCATGATTGCGTTTGCCTTAAGCCAGAAAGGGCTGCTGGATATGCCCATCAAAAATGGTCAGCCCGATGCCGACAAGGCCTTTTCAACTCTGGTTGCCCAGTTGCTGCCTATCGGATTCAAAGGCATCGTGGTCTGCGGTCTGCTGGCAGCCCTGATGAGTTCGCTGGCATCCCTGTTTAATTCATCAGCAGCTTTGTTTGTCGGTGACTTTTACAAGAAACTACGTCCCGCCTCGACCGAAAAGCATCTGGTGGTGGTCGGTCGTATTGCGACCGCGGCCGTCGTCGTGCTTGGCATATTGTGGATTCCCGTCATGAAGGGAATGGGCGATGTGCTCTATCAATATCTCCAGGGCGTCCAGAGCCTGCTGGCTCCGGCCATTGCAGCGGCATTTGCCGTGGGCGTGTTCTGGAAGGGCGCGACAGCCGCAGGCGGTTTGTGGGGCCTGATTGTAGGATTTGTTGTGGGCATGTTCCGTCTGGTTCTTGATGTGGTCATTGGCGGAAAAATAACCAAGGCCGACGCCCTGCCTGAAATCGAAAAGCTGGCTCGCATCGCTGAAATTAAACAGCACTACGGAATCCTTTATTCCATCGAGACCATTAACTGGCTGCACTTCTGTGAATTTCTGTTTGTTCTTTGCGTCGCAGTCATGATTCTGGTCAGCCTGCTGACGAAGGCGCCTTCGGTCGAACAGTTGCGATATACGTATTACAACTCTACCCCGCAGGAAAAGGCCGAAACCCGTGCCAGTTGGAATGGCTGGGATATCGTGCATACCGTGATTATCCTCGGGATTATCATCGCGTTCTATGCCTACTTCTGGAATCGTGGTGCTCTGTAACAAATGAGATAAAAGGCGGGCCGCTCAGCCCGCCTTTCTTTTTTATCTAAGAACTAAAAACTACGAACTATGAACTAATAACTATTTATATCGAGGTTCAATATGCCTTACGCAATAGGTTTAGATTACGGCACCAATTCCGTGCGGTGCCTGATTGTCGATACGGCCAACGGAAAAGAACTCGGCACTGCCGTCTGGGGCTACCAGACCGGTCAGGCCGGAATTATTCTGGACAAGTCCGACCACAACGTCGCCCGCCAGAATCCTGCCGATTATCTCAAAGGTCTGGAAATTACCATCAAACAGGCTTTGATCCAGGCGAAAAAAGCCGACAAGAAATTCTCCGCCGACAACGTCGTGGGCATCGGCGTGGATACCACCGGCTCGACCCCCATCCCGGTCGATGCCAACGGCACCCCGCTGGCCATGCTGCCCAAATTCAAAAACAATCCCAACGCCGCCGTCTGGCTGTGNNACAGGATACGCCGAAGCCGCCAAAATTACCGAAGTCGCCCGCAAAATGCGCCCCCAGTATCTGGCCAAATGCGGCGGAATCTATTCCTCCGAATGGTTCTTCAGCAAAATCTGGCACTGCCTCAAGGTCGATAAGAAAGTCTTCGATGCCGCCTATACCTGGGTGGAACATGCCGACTGGATTCCCGGCGTGCTGACCGGCACCGATCATCCGAGCAAACTGAAACGCTGCCGCTGTGCTGCCGGCCACAAGGCCATGTTCAGCGATGCCTGGGGCGGCTACCCGGATAAGAAATTCCTGATGGCTCTGGACCCCAAACTCGGTCGGGTGCGGGATTCACTGCCCAATACCACCTATGCCATCGACACCGCCGCCGGCGGATTGACCGCCGCATGGGCCAAAAAACTCGGCCTGCCCGCTGGCATTCCGGTTGCCATCGGTGCCTTCGATGCTCACCTGGGCGGCGTCGGTTCCGGCATCCAGCCCGGCACACTCGTCAAGATTATCGGCACCAGCACCTGCGACATGGCCATCTCCGACAGTACCAAAAAACTCAAAGACATCCCAGGCATCTGCGGTATCGTCGATGGTTCGATTCTGCCGGGATACTGGGGCCTGGAAGCAGGTCAGTCGGCAGTCGGCGATATCTTCAACTGGTTTGTCAACTACATCCAGCCCGGCGGCGAAAAGGCCGGTTCGCATGTCGAACTGACCAACAAGGCCGCCAAGCTCAAACCCGGACAATCCGGCCTGCTGGCACTCGACTGGAACAACGGTAACCGCACCATCCTCGTGGACCAGCGGCTCACCGGCCTGCTGGTTGGCCAGACCCTCCATACCCGTCCTGAAGAAATCTACCGGGCATTGATTGAGGCCACCGCCTTTGGCGCCCTGACCATTATCAATCGCTTCGAGGAATACGGCGTCAAGATCAAACAAATCGTCAACTGCGGTGGCATCGCCGAAAAGAATCCGATGCTGATGCAGATTTACGCCGATGTGACCGGCCGCGAGATGAAGGTCTCCCGTTCCGCTCAGACCTGCGCCCTCGGCTCGGCCGTCGCTGCGGCTGTGGTCGGCAAGGCCCACAAGTCCTTCGCCGCCGCCCAGAAGGCCATGTGCGGCATCAAGCCCAGGACCTTCAAGCCCAACAAGAAAGCCGTCGCCGTCTATCAGCAGCTTTATGCCCAATACAAGAAACTGCACGACAGCCTCGGCGTCAAGGGCGCCAAACTCGATATCTCCGGCGTCATGAAAGACCTGCTGGCCATCAAAGAAAAAGCAAATAGGTAATATAAACAGTAACCACAGATTACGCAGATAATATTTATTGTGAAATCTGCGTAATCTGTGAAATCTGTGGTTTCAGGATAAATATGTACGAAGAACTCAAAGAACAAGTCTGCCGGGCCAACCTGGCCCTCGTCGAACACAAACTGGTCATCTTCACCTGGGGCAATGTCAGCCAGATCGATCGCAAACAGGGCGTCGTTGCCATCAAACCCAGCGGTGTCGATTATGACGAGCTGACCCCGGATAAAATCGTCGTACTGGATTTGGACGGCAAGATCATCGAAGGCGACCTGCGTCCCTCCTCGGACACTCCAACCCATCTGGAACTGTATCGCCAGTTTGCCGATGTGGGAGGCATCACGCATACCCACTCGCCCAAGGCCACCGCCTGGGCCCAGTCCTGCCATGAAATCCCGGCCTTCGGCACTACCCACGCCGACCACTTCTACGGCCCGGTCCCTGTCACAGATATTCTGACCAAAGCCGAAATCCAGGGCGACTACGAACTCAACACAGGCAAAGTCATCGTTCGCCGATTCGCCGGCATCGACCCCATGAGCATCCCGGCTGTCCTCGTCGCCGGCCACGGCCCATTTACCTGGGGCAAAAACGCCGACAAGTCCGTCGAA
>DLFY01000320.1:7043-7246 GCA_002482415.1 Phycisphaerales bacterium UBA7708 | reverse complement strand
CAGCGGCTCTGGGAGCAGGCGGAAAAGGCGATAGGGAAACTGGATATTAAACCGGCCGTTAAAAAGCATATCCTGGAATCTCGGGATGTGCAGGTTCTGGCCAAAAATCTGAATGAATGGCTGACGAAGAAATAGTATATAGTAAAAGCAAGGAAATATCTTGATAAAATATGTGATGCAGGTGCATAAGGATTAAGACTGGA
>DLFY01000320.1:6570-6966 GCA_002482415.1 Phycisphaerales bacterium UBA7708 | reverse complement strand
GGTTCGAATCCCACCCTCTCCGTTTTTTCATATTTCGCTATAAATCATTTATAATAAATCATTTATGGCTTTCCTGAAAGAGAGAGCAAGCCTCTCCTTTCTATTTCTTATATCCACAAACAGATTTTGCACATGTTAAAAATAAAATCACTTGCAGATTGTTGCTTATTTTATACTCATCCACTGTCCTCAAACTGTCCTTACCCAAGGACAGGGGCAGCATTGTGCACATCCAGTAGTCTGCGGCAAGCGTCTTTGCATCCGGCACGGAAGCGTATTGAGTGCTTATGAAATTGCGTCCCCAGAAACCAAATAATAAAACGGAACAACGACAATACATCATTTGTGGTAGTGCAATCCCTCAAAATCACGATTGGCGAGACAGCTAAAATTTCA
>DLFY01000320.1:0-6555 GCA_002482415.1 Phycisphaerales bacterium UBA7708 | reverse complement strand
GTGCTTGATATTGCTGTGCTTAGCCTCGCCGGAACGGATAATTTCAAATTCGGTTCAGCGTAAAATAACCAAATTTATGATAGAATCTCAAGATATTCACTTTTTGTCGTTTTTCTATTTACATGCAAGCGTGCAATCTGTAAAATACACAGAAAATATATGCTATAACCTTATAAATCAATAGAAAACGAGTGTATTGACTGAGCGTTGAAAATGTCTCGCCTGCTTCATCAGGAAAAGAAAGGAACAGCCATGAGAACTAAAAAAGGTTTCACTTTGATTGAACTTCTTGTGGTCATTGCGATTATAGCATTGCTTTTGAGTATTATTGTGCCGTCACTCAAAAAGGCCAAGGAGTATGCAAGACACGTTATCTGCCAGAGCAATTTAAAGCAGTTTTCTACGGCGCTCGAAATGTATGAGCAGGAGCACAACTACATGCGTTTTGTGGTCCGCCAGGGGAGTGAAACAGTCAAGTATTGGATGGGGAAAATNNAGCTTACGGCGAACGGTATATGAAAGGCGAAATCATCGATGTGCTGATGTGTCCCAGCGCACCTGCGCAGAATCAAACGCGAGAGTCAATGGCTGGCTCGGGCGTTGGATTTTGGGGAGCATGGAACCGGCCCTGGGAATGGACTCGCGGCCCGGATATGACCACGTTGGGCGGCTATGGCATTAATGGCTGGGTTGTCTATGACAGTTTTTACCACGGTTACGATTCCGAGCCTGAAGCTTATACCAATTGGCTGAATATCCCTGCAAATGTACCGATTTTTGGCGAATGTGTATTCCCCATAGCCTGGGTAAGAAATTCTGACAAGATTAGAGTTCCCAGCAGGGATGAATTATGGAATCCGACAGAGGCGACTTATCTCTGGAGCGGTACTTCCCCGGGTCTGTGGAGGTGGGCAATCCCTCGCCATGGCATGAGAACCAATATTGTCTTCAAGGACGGAAGCGTCAGGCCGGTTGAATTGAAGGATATATGTAGTATACAATGGAACAAAGCATTTCAAAAGGACGGCATCGGACTACAATTCAAATGATTCATGTGCATTTGTTTGCAGAAGTCCCGTTTGATTGCTTAGTTCAGTGCAAGGATTATGATATGTCGAGCCGGCAACCTATGAAGCGGAAAGGATTACATCTCCATCAGGCGATTCTGTGTGTCGCTGTGGTCTTGTTTTTATCGTTGGCGTATTCAATGTGCGTGGTTGCCGAGGGGCCGACCGCCTCCATGATCGAGGGACCAGAGTTTAGTCAAAGCCGCGGTCAGATTCTTACTGCTGCCCGCCTGAGCCTACTAAGAGTCTCAGAAAACCGCCGTTTCCTGGTCCAGGCCGACGGCCAGCCGTTCTTCTATTTGGGCGACACTGCGTGGGAACTGTTCCACCGGCTCAATCGCGAGGAAGTCGAACACTATCTGACCAGCAGGGCGAAGCATGGATTTACCGTTATTCAAGCCGTCGCACTGGCCGAACTTGACGGCCTCAACACGCCGAACGCCTACGGTCATTGCCCCCTTATTGGAAATGACCCTACGCGGCCTGACGTGAAAGACGGCCCGGACAATGATTACTGGGATCATGTTGATTATATCATCCGACGCTCGCGGGATTCGGGTCTTTACATCGGTTTGCTGCCAACCTGGGGGGACAAGTGGAACCAGAAACGGGGCACGGGGCCTGTTATCTTCACCCCCGTNNGCCGAGATATTTGGCCGCTGGCTTGGCAAAAGGTATAACAATGCCGGGAACATTATCTGGATTCTTGGCGGTGACCGTGTGCCGGAAAATGATACCCACAAGGAGATTATCAGGGGCATGGCTCGCGGCCTGGCGCAGGGTGATAACGGACAATACCTGATGACCTTTCATCCGTCTGGCGGAGGTCAAAGCTCAGGGCCTTATTTTGGCGCTGACACATGGCTGGATTTTAATATGCTCCAAAGCGGACACCGCCCGACAAATACCAATTACATGTATGTTGAACGGGATTATGCGCTGACGCCGATTAAACCCTGCATAGACGGCGAACCGTGTTATGAAGCTCCGCCGGGTGTTGGCGACCGAATTGTCCGGCGACACGCCTACTGGGCTGTTTTTGCCGGCGCTCACGGGCACACATATGGTGCGCATCCGATCTGGCAGATGCATGATGAGGGACGTCAATACAAGGGAGCCGTTACGATGTTCTGGCACCAGTCCCTGGACCTTCCCGGCGCCACCCAGTTGATTCATCTTAAACGACTTATGCTGAGCCGTCCGTTTTTGACGCGGATACCCGATCAGAACGTGGTGATTTCGGAATCTCGACAAGATATCGATCGCATCCAGGTGACACGCGATGGACGGCCGGGACAGGACGACGCTACCTATATCATGGCATATTTTCCACGTCATCAGCAGGCGACCCTGAAGACCGGCCTGATATCCGCAACGACTCTGCGCGCCTGGTGGTATGATCCGCGTACCGGCGAGGCGACATTGATTGGTGAGATGCCCAGGGAAGATACAAAACAATTTACGCCTCCGATTCAGGGTGAGGATCAAGACTGGGTGCTGGTGCTGGATGATGCGGCTAAACATTACTCCACACCGGGTCATGTATAGATGCACGTTATCTTTGCCCGCGGTAAACTGACGGATCACATTCCGATTGATTGGCGGCTGGAGATATTCTCTCGGCTTAGCCAAAGTCCCTTGTTTTTGAATCGGAGTACAGGTACACTGCGGTATCGTTATCGATTAGCCGTAACATTCCGGCTGGAAAGGGATCGTGTTGCAGAATACAAGGACAATTCCGCGAGTATTGCTGTTGCTGGAAACCGGTAACGAGTATGGACACGGGCTGGCGCGGGGGGTAGCCCGATATGCTCGGCTGCATGGACCATGGTCTTTTTATCGTATGCCGCCGTTTTACAGGACCAAACCTATCCGAAATAATAAGCTGCGTTTGCCTTTGCTGAAAAATGATGATGCCGATGGGATCATCGCCCATGTCAATGATCCCAGTTACGCCGAGGAAATTCTGACCAGCGGCATTCCGGCGATTGTGACTTATGTATTTAAGCCTATTCCGGGTCTGATTAATATCAAAGGCGACAGTATTGCTATTGGCCGGTCAGGGGCGGAACATTTGCTCGAGCGGGGTTTTCTTCACTTTGCTTATTGCGGTTATGATGATGCCGTCTGGTCTGTGCATCGTTCGGAGAGCTTTGCAGCACGGCTTGCAGAGGCGGGATTTTCGACTGCTATCTATCATCAGCCTCAATCGGCCAGAAATCGGGCATGGGAAAAAGAACAATTGATTCTGGCCGAGTGGATGGGTGCTTTACCCAAGCCGGTTGCCATTATGGCCTGTAACGATGCACGTGCCCAGGAGATCAGTGAAGTCTGCAAGATTGCCGGTTTTTCGGTTCCTGAACAGGTTGCCATTCTTGGGGTTGATAATGATGCGGTGATTTGTGAGTTGTCGGATCCTCCCTTATCCAGTATCCCTCTGAATTCCGAGCGTGCCGGCTTTGAAGCGGCCGAATGTCTGGACCGCATGATGCGGGGGGATTCGCCGGATATCGATTTTATCTGCGTTCACCCGGAACCCGTGGTCGTCCGTCAATCCACCGATATCGTGGCCATCGAGGATGAGGTTGTCGCCATGGCGCTGCGGTATATCCGGTTATATGCAGATAAAATCCGAAGTGTTGAAGAGGTCGCCGAAAAGGTCCATTTGTCATTAAGGCAGCTCCAAAAGCGGTTTCGCAAGGCTATCGGGCTGCAGATCTACGAGGAAATTCGCCGGGTACGCATGCAAAAGGTTGCCCGACTGCTGGTTGAAACGACGATGCCCATATCAAAAATTGCCTATGAAGTCGGATATGAAAGTCCGAAGAATATGGCCCACTGCTTTTGCAAAGAAACAGGTATGGGATTATCCGAATATCGCAAGGCCTACGGCAAACACAATTGATTTGTCTATATAAGTCAAATAAGACCTAAATAACCCTGTATTATTGAAAGGGCGCAAAACAGGTGTACAAAAGTCGTTTTACGCCCTTGTTTTGATTTGTTATATCTGCCATTATTGAGTTGATTTCTGGTTATCGTAACAGAGGCCATAATGTTATTACGATGCAGGAGAAGATGTAATGAGTCCAATCGATGGATACGCATGTCGAGAAGGCAGACGGGAATCTTTTGCTAAGGCGTTTACCTTGATTGAATTGCTGGTTGTCATTGCAATCATTGCCCTGTTATTAAGTATCGTAGTCCCGGCTCTTCGCAAGGCAAAAGTACATGCCAGAAATGTGATTTGCCATTCGAATCTCAGTCAGTGGGGAAAGATGTTTGGTGCCTATGCCGCAGATAACGACGCGTGTTTTCCGATTGGCTGGTATGGTGACGGTTCGAATCGTAATGGTCAATGGATGTATGCCCTTCGCGGTTATACCGGAACTGATCATGAAATCTGGTGCTGTCCTCATGCGAATGATCCTCAGAAATGTCCAATCGATCCTTTCGGGAATCGGGTCAAAGATTTCACATTTACTTCACCCTGGGGGCATATCACCGGTCTTCAGCACGGCGGCTATGATACTGACGCCCATGATTACGGCAGTTATGGAATCAATGGATTTATATACAGCACGCCGTCGCATCTGACGAAACTCGATCCGAACAAATACTGGCGTAAGACGACGGTGACGGGGGCGTCTACCTCTTCGATTCCGGTATTTTCAGATATGATGTGGTGCGAGGTGTGGCCTGAACCGAGTGATATTCCAGTCTATAATGAAGGAGAGTGGGGTGGGTACACCTTGTCTGCAGTAGCGATTGATCGCCACAGGAATGGTCATATTAATATATTGATGTTGGATTTCTCGATGCATCGCACCGGATTAAAGGAAATCTGGAACCTGAAATGGCATAAGAAATGGCAGATACGTACACCGAACTGGCCGGATTGGCTCGAAGATGCAACAAAATGAAAATAGTGCTGCCAGAGATTCAACGTGATAAGGGTTGCTGGTATGCAGCAGGCATTGATGCCATATTTGACTTTTATACCCAGCGGGTGGTTATTCCACGAGCAAAACAAGCACGCGGCTGAAGCTGCCGTGCATGACTGTGTCGAAATGGATAATTTTGAGTAGGATTCAGTACAAAAAGCGTTTGAAAGGGTGGAAAAATGAAGATGATGAAAGTCAACTGGCGGTTGTTTTCAGGATTGTTCCTGTCACTGGTCCTGGTCAGTGAAGTCTTTGCAGCGACAACCTATACATGGATAGGAACCCAGGAGGGGAACGATTGGCTTGTACCGACGAATTGGAGTCCTGAAGGGCAGCCAACGATGACTGATAGAGATCTGGCTCATATTAACACTTTGCCCGGCCCTACTCTTTATGATGGAACGGCTTCCGCACAGAGTGTCATTCCAGGGGCTGCCGCAGGGACTACGGGAAGGATTGATCTCCGGGGCGGATCACTGACCTGCGGCGGGCTTGATATTGCCAATACTGCAACCAGTGCAGGAATTGTGAATGTGTATGGCGGAAGTCATACCTGCACATCGTATCTGGTGCCGGGGCGCATCGGTCACGGCACGGTCAACATGTATGGCGGTTATTTCTGGGTTGGCAACCAGCTCCGGATTTCATACAGCGGGGCAGCAGCTCAGGGTTTCCTTAATTTGTACGGAGGCCTCATTGAAGCGAATAACATCAATTATCCCCAGCCGTCAAAGGGCAAGATCAGAATTGGAGATGGTGTACTGAAAATCAAGGGGGATCGACTGACAGTGATGCAGAATCTTATGAATGCGGGAGCAATTCAATCGCTCTACCCTGAAGATCCTTTCCGCTATGTGCTGCTGGATTATAATATAACAAATTCCGGATGGACGACCCTTTGGTCGGAAGTGGATGCGTTAAAACGGATACCTCGTAATGGTTCTACGGTGGGTCTGGCCAATAACCTGCTTGAGTGGACCATGCCGGAACCCAATGATCCGGTGACTCCGAGTGTTGTGTCTTGTGATGTATATTTTGGCACAGAGCCGAATGCCTTGCTGCTGCCCAAGATTGTCGACAAACAGTCGATTGAATCTGTATTGGTGACTTTCGAGTCCGGGAAAGTGTATTATTGGCGAATTGATGTCTATGATTCCAATATCAGTACAACGATCCCGTATTACAAGAGCCGAGTCTTTACCTTTAATACGTTTAATGTTCCGCCGACCGTTGACGCCGGTGCAGATGTTCAGACATGGCTGGCAGGTGAACCGCGAGTGATTCAGATGAACGGTTCCGCCTCGCATGTGCATAATCTTCCGCTGACGCATACGTGGACCGTACTTGCGGAACCCGATCCGTTGAATCCGGCGGTCATCAGCAATGCACACATTCTCAATCCGACGGTTACAGTATATGCTGCCGGTACCTACACGTTACAGCTCGAAAGCACGGACGGAGAATTTCCCGTTGCTGACACGATGCAAATCGTTGTGTATCCGAATGCCTGCATCCATGCCAGCAATCAGCCGGGATTTGCATGG
>DLFY01000292.1 GCA_002482415.1 Phycisphaerales bacterium UBA7708 | reverse complement strand
TTGCTGATTGGCGGAATGCCGGCGGTCAAGCGCGGGGCGCTGCTGCATCAAATCGCCAGCGGCGATATGGATATTGTAGTTGGAACCGTGGCGCTGGTGCAGCAGGATGTGGATTTTGACAACCTGGGACTGGTGATTATCGACGAACAGCATAAATTCGGCGTCCACCAGCGGGCGATGCTGCGGAAAGGCAAATCGCCGCATTGCCTGGTGATGACCGCAACACCGATTCCGCGGACACTGACGATGACGGCCTTCGGTGATTTGGATGTGTCGATTATCGAGCATTGCCCGCCGGGCCGCGGGGAAGTCATTACCCGGCATGTCCATCCCAAGGATCGGATGGCGGCGTTTGAATTCATCCGCAAGCAGATTCGCGCCGGACGACAGGCGTATTTTGTCTATCCCCGTATCGATTCGGAAACGACCGCTGAAATTCCCAACGGCGACATCAAGGCGGCAGTGGATGAACATCGGTTTTTGAGTCAGAAGGTTTTTGCCGAATACAACATCGCCTTACTGCACGGCCAGATGACCACTGAGCAGAAAAAACAGATTATGGGGGATTTCCGGTCGGGAAAAATCCAGGCTCTGGTTTCCACAGTGGTCATCGAAGTCGGCGTCGATGTCCCCAACGCCACCATCATGGCCATCGAGAACGCCGAGCGATTCGGACTTGCCCAGCTTCACCAGCTTCGCGGACGCATCGGGCGTGGATGCAACCGGTCGTATTGTTTTCTGTTCTCCCAGAGCGATGACCCCATCGCCCAAGACCGACTGGCCATCATGACACGCAGCAACGACGGCTTTGAAATCGCCGAACAGGACCTGCGGCTGCGCGGGCCGGGGGAGTTGTTCAGTACCCGTCAGCACGGACTGGGGGATTTGAAGATTGCCAACATTGTGGAGGATTTTGACCTGTTAAATCTGGCCCGCCGGGATGCGTTTGAGATGATCGGCAGCGATCCCAACCTGAACCGGCCTGAAAACGCTGAACTCCGCAAGACCCTGATTGAAAAATTCGGTACCTCATTGGGGCTGGTGGACGTGGGATAATTTTCTGGATTTTCCGCCCCAAAACCGGTAAAAAGAGCTACCAAATCGTACTAATATCCTACAATCTGTATCGGCAACATCGAGACAGTCTTGTACCATGAAAATTGAATATAAGAATAAAACACTCGAAAAGACCGTTATTGCCCTGAATTGTGTCGCAATTCTGGTCGTCGCCACGACCTTTGTGATGCTGTTTGGGTTTGATGTGCCGCCGATGCCGCGGATGCTGCTGCGGTATATTGACGGATGGCTTTTCTTTTTCTTCTTTGCCGAAAAGATTATTCGCTATTTTAATGCCGTCACCAAGCGGGATTATCTGCGGATGTACTGGTTTGAAATTCCGCTGCTGGCGGTGGTACTGTTTGCAATTATCGGGGCGGGCCGGTGGTACACCGGAGCCTCGGTGCGGGAGTTTTCGCTGGATGTCATCAGCATTTATCTGGCATTTCAGGTCATCGATAAACTGTGCCGCAGCGTGGTCAATATTGCCTCTTCCGGGCACAACCCGGCGCGGGCGTTGACCAGCGTGTTTGCGGCGCTGATTCTGGCGGGAGCGGGCCTGCTGATGCTGCCCAAGGCCCACAATTTACCCCGGATGAGTTTCACCGACGCAGTTTTCACCGCCACCAGTGCCACGTGTGTGACGGGGCTTATCGTCAAAGATACCGGCTCGGACTTTACGATGTTTGGACAGGTCGTCATTCTGTTTTTGATACAACTCGGCGGGCTGGGCATTGTGATATTCGGGGCGGTGCTGGGGCTGATGCTGGGCCAGTCGCTGACGGTGCGGGAGTCGGCAGCCATGCAGGACATCATCAGCGCCGATACCCTGCACCGAATTGTGCGGATGATCGGATTTATTTTCACCTTTACGATCATTATTGAATCCGTCGGGGCCGTCTGCCTGTTTCCGATGTGGAATAACATACCGGGGGCGCCCAGCGACATGGCCGCCGCCTGGTTCAACAGTCTTTTTCATTCCGTCAGCGCCTTCTGCAATGCGGGCTTTGCTTTGTACTCCAACAACCTGATGCATTTCCACTCCATGCCGGAGGTTTACCTGGTCATCGCCCCACTGATTATTCTGGGCGGATTGGGTTTCAGCGTTTTGTACAACATAGCCGACATTATCACCAGCCGCATCGCCTCCTGGTTCAGTAAAGGCCATCGCCTGGTGGACCTGCTCCATACCTCTTCCCCCAAACGGCTGCACCTGCAGACCAGGATTGTCCTGAGTGTTTCGGCCATATTGATTGCCGGGGGAACGGTATTCTTGTGGCTGTTTGAATCCTGCTCGCAGAATCCCAGCGCCGACAGGGGCATTCTGGCCGCGTTTTTTCAGTCGGTCACGGCACGCACGGCCGGTTTCAACACCGTTGACATTGCCGCGCTGTCTGACGGGAGCAAGCTGGTGCTGATTCTGCTGATGTTCATCGGCGGCTCACCCGGTTCCAGCGCCGGCGGCATTAAAACCACCACGTTTGCAGTGATTGTGATGGTCGCCTGGGCCACCCTGCGAAAACGCCGGGAGGTGGAGATGTTCAGGCGGTCGATCCGCCTGGTTGTGCTGGGGCGGGCCATTACCATTCTGATGCTTTACCTGTCAATGATGCTGATCGCGGTTCTGGCGCTGCTGATTACGGAACGACACAGCAATATCGCCTTTCTGGATATTCTGTTTGAGTCCGCCTCGGCCCTGGGTACCGTCGGGCTTTCGACCGGCATTACACCGACTTTGACAACCGCGGGCAAGTGGATTATTATTGCAGGCATGCTGGCAGGACGACTGGGGCCGCTGACTCTGCTGACGGCGCTGCTGTTCAACGTCAAGCCAGCCAAATATGAATACCCGACCGAACCGCTGGTGGTCGGCTAAAACAGAACACGAACGTATAGACATGATATGAGGAATTCCTATGAAGCGTTTTGCGGTCATTGGATTGGGACGATTCGGAAAAAAACTGGCATTGGCGCTATCCATGAGCGGCGCGGAAGTCATCGCCATCGATAAAGATCGGGATATCATCGAGGATCTCCGGGATGAGGTCAGTCACGCCGTCCGACTGGACAGCACCGACGAAGAAGCCCTCCGCGCCCAGGGCGTCGATGGAGTCGATGTCGCCATCGTCGGCATGGGCCAGTCCGGCCACGCCTTCGAGGCCGCGATTCTCACCGTGGTCAACCTCAAACGCATGGCCATTCCCCTGATTTACGCCCGCGCCGAGAATCTGACCGCCGGGCAGGTCTTTTCCGCCGTCGGGGCCACCGAAGTCATTTACCCCGAAATCGAGACCGCCCAGCGCTGGGCCTATAAACTCATCGCCCCGCACATCGAGGAAAAAATCGACTTCGCCCCCGGTTACAGCCTGGCCCGCGTCAAGGCCCCGGCTGCATTTCACGGCCAGACCGTCATGGAACTGCAGCTCCGGCAGAAATACAACATCAACCTGGTCGCTATCAAACGCGGCGACAACGCAGCCAACAGCGACGAAATCGATACGGTCATCAATGTGCCGATGCCCAACACGATCATCTATAACGACGACATTCTGATGGTTTCCGGGGCGGATATCGATCTGGCCCGCCTGCCGCAGGAATAGGACTACACGGTATATTGACATGAAACAGCAGCAGCTATTCGTTTCGGACCTCGACGGGACTTTGCTGGACGGGTCCGGCGCCCTGTCGGAATTCAGTCGAAAAACACTCACGCAATTACTCAGCGACGGCCTGAATTTCACCGTGGCCAGCGCCCGGGCGATTAACGAGATTCAGCCGGTGCTTGGCGACCTGCCCATCAGGCTGCCGGTCATCGCTGTCAACGGAGCGTATCTGACCGATTACAAAACCGGCAGGCATCTTGTGATTAACAGCCTGGCCCCGTCTGTCGCACGGGCTATTTTCGATGTCATCCGTTCGCAGCATCTCTGGCCGTTTGTGTGCACCTTCAACGGACAGGAGGACTGTCTGTATTACCAGACGCTTTCGCATCCGGCCATGCAGTGGTATTGCCAGGCCCTGTCGCTGCTGGGCGACAAGCGGCTGCGGGAAACGAAACATCTCGCCGGGGTATTCGGCGAACAGGTGATTTCACTGGCGGTTATGGGCGACAAAGAATCCATCGGGCAGCTTTCCACGCTGCTGGCCGAGGCCTTCTCGGGCCAACTGGAAAATTTCTATTTCGAAAATCCGTATTCACCGGGCTACTGGTGGCTGACGATTCACGATAAAAAGGCCTGCAAATCCATCGCCCTGCGGGAATTGATGGATATGTTCGGCTTTACCAAAGATAATCTCACCGTCTTTGGCGACCATATCAACGACATACGCATGTTTGAGCTGGCCGGGCGGGGCGTAGCCGTCGCCAACGCCGAACCGGAAGTCAAAGCCGTCGCCGCCGAAGTCATCGGCCCTCATACCGACGACAGTGTAGNNTTCGCAAACATAACAGGACATATCCGATTATAATTAATTTTCTTATTGCACTCCTTTGTTTTGCCGATAAAATTAAACAACAGCTATTCTGTGCGGAATTTCTGCAAATAACGCTTTATATTTAAGGCAAAAATCATGTTAATTGAATTTAGAGTAAAAAATTTTAACTCTTTCAAGGACGAACAAGTCTTCAGCTTGGTTGGGGACACAGAACCTTCTTTGTCCGATAACTACTTTGAAATCGGCGAGTACAAACTCTTGAAGAGCGCTGCCATTTATGGTGCCAATGCCTCAGGTAAAACCAACCTTGTCAAAGCTTTTGCATTTTTCATAGGACTCATTAAGACTTCTTTTTCTCCGGAACCCGGAAAAAAAATTAATCTGACTCCTTTCTTGTTAGATGAAGAAGCGTCTAACAGTTCCTCTACTTTTGAAGCTTCTTTTTTAATTGATAACACCCGTTATCAGTATGGTTTCACATTAACAAAGGAGCGAATTTTGGAAGAATGGCTCTATGCTTTTCCTCATAAACGTTCTCAAGAATGGTTTAACAGAAAATATGATGCATCTAAAGGATGTTATATATGGAAAAAAGGAACTCATCTCAAGGGTGAAAAAGGAGAAATTGATTCACTTTTCGCCAAGACCATAGAAACCGCACTGTTTCTCTCGGTAGCAGCACAATGGAATAACACACAACTATCAAATATCTACAATTGGTTTTCTGAAAAATGTGAAACACTTTTGTATGAAGACAACATATCTCCATTTACTGCTAAGTTATTAGAATCTAACGACGAGGTCAGTCGACATATAAAAGAAATAATTCTCTCGATTCTGAGAAATGCAGACCTTGGAATTAAAGACATAAAAGTTGATCGTCGGGATTTATCAAAAGATGTTAAATTTGCATTAGATGTCCCCGAGGAAGTCAAGCACAATATTCTCGAAAATTTGTCTTTGACAGTAAGTTTTCTTCATCGCGGCGCTAACACAAAAAAGCTCCACAAGTTCCCCATGAAACTCGAGTCGGCAGGCACCAAAAGATTATTCGATCTCGTCGGCCCCTTATTGGATACTGTATCTAATAACAAAGTGGCTTTTATCGATGAAATCGAAACAAGTCTGCATCCCTTATTAACTGTAGCAATTTTTCAATTTCTGCATCAAAACAGCAATGGAGGACAAATTGTTTTTACAACGCATGATACAACCTTGCTCAATACAGATATTTTTCGCCGAGATCAAATCTGGTTTACAGAAAAAGATGAGATGGGCGCCTCAAAGTTATATCCGTTAACCGATTATAAACCCCGAAAAGAAGAGGCGATTCAAAAGGGATATCTGGCGGGAAGATATGGGGCTATACCAATTTTGAAGGAGTTTGGAGTCAATGAGTAGGAGACCTTATTCGCGTTCACAACTGCAACGCAGAAAACCATCACTTGAACCGCGAAACCGAATACTTATTGTTTGTGAAGGAAAGGAGACAGAACCTAATTATTTTAATCATCTGAAAAACAAGCTTCGCCTTCCCGCTCAACTGATAGAAATTGAAATCATTCCTGGCAATGTATGCGGTTCTGCAGCGAGAAGCATTGTTAATTATGCCATACAAAAAATACGTAATTCTAAAAGAAATAATCCATTTGACCTTGTTTGGTGCCTTATTGATGTAGAGGCTCCTATCCAAACAACATTAAAGGAAGCATATGATCATGTGCTATCATACATAGCACCAAAAGACGTCCAGACAAAGTTGCAACTGATACTCAGTAATCCTTGTTTTGAATTCTGGTATATCTTACATTTCGAAAAAACCTGCCGAGCTTTTGCTTTGAATGCAGAAGCTATTTCTTCTCTGAAAAGACATATACCTCAATATGATAAAGGCAATAAAACCATTCCTGAACAACTATATAATAAAACTGCTACTGCTATAAATAATTCCAAGCTTGTGCTTAAAGAAAAGAATCAAAGGGACGAAGACCTTCGAAACTGTAATCCATCAACTCACGTTCACAAGATTGTCCAGTACCTTTTTGATATGGTTAAGGTGCCAATACCGGGCTGCACATGAAATTCTGAATTGCTCAATCATTTTGCTTCTTCAGATAAATCTGCTGCACCGCAATATCGGCCGGGGTGATGCCGCCGACACGTGAGGCCTGACCCAGCGTCAGCGGCTTAACGGCGGTCAATCGCTCTTTGGCCTCATAACGCAGATGCGAAACGCCGAAATAATCCAGTCCCTCGGGGATGCGGATGTTATCCAGATTTCGCAGGTGGGCGATATCGCGTTCCTGCCGGGCCAGATACCCTTCGTACCGCGACTCAATCGCCACCGCCTCCACCGCCTGCCGCGAACAGTGTATCGCCGCCACCTCCGGCTCCAGCCAGAGCCGTTCAGCCAGCCCCGCCTGCGGCTGCTTGAGAATATCCCACAGACTCTTGCCCTGCCGCCGCGTGGTCTTGAGCATGCGCCGCAATGCCTCCATCCGGGCCAGTTTATCCTGAAAACGCCCCCAGCGATGCTCATCGACCAGCCCGAATTGTCTGCCCAGCCCCGTCAGCCGCAAATCCGCGTTGTCACTTCGCAGCGACAGACGATATTCCGCCCGCGAGGTAAACATCCGGTAAGGCTCATCAATCGGCCGGGTCAGCAAGTCATCCACCATGACTCCGATATACGCCTGATCCCGACGCAGAACCAGCGGTTCACGCCCGGCCACCTTCCGTGCCGCATTCAGTCCGGCCATCAGGCCCTGTCCCGCGGCTTCTTCGTAACCGCTGGTGCCGTTAATCTGTCCGGCCAGAAAAAGTCCCGCAATCCGCCGCGTTTCCAGATTTTCCTTTAACTGGGCGGCCGGACAATAATCGTATTCAATCGCATATCCATAATGCACAATCCGCGCCCGCTCGGTCCCGACCATCAGCCGCAGCATCTGTTCCTGAATATCGGCCGGGTACGAGGTGCTGATGCCGTTGCAGTAAATGGTGGAGATGGCCTCGTCTTCAGGCTCCAGAAAAACCTGGTGACGGTCCTTGTCGGCAAAACGCAGAATCTTGCTTTCGATGCTCGGACAATACCGCGGCCCGACCGAGGTAATCTGGCCGCTGTACATCGGCGCCCGGCTCAGGTTGTCTCGCAGGAGCTGATGGATCGCCGGGTTGGTCCAGGTTATCCAGCAGGGAATCTGCGGGCGGTCAATCCGGTCGTTCAGGAATGAAAACGGGGTTGGGTCTTCGTCGCCGGGCTGCGTATCGAGCTTGTCATAATCGATGCTGTCGCCGGCCAGGCGCACCGGCGTTCCGGTCTTGAGCCTGCCGACGGTCAGCCCCAGACTCCGCAGGCTGTCTGACAATTCATTGCTGGCCGGCTCATCCAGCCTGCCGCCGGGCCATTGCTTTTCCCCCAGATGCATGATGCCGCGAAGAAATGTCCCGGTTGTCAGCACCACCGCGGGCGCCTGATATTCCACCCCATCCAGACACCGTACTCCCGTCACCACGTTGTCCCGCGTGAGCACCTCGGCGGCAATCCCTTCGACAATTGTCAGGTTCGCCGCATTCTCCAGCGCGCTGCGGACATAGTCTTTGTATTTGTATTTATCCGACTGGGCACGCGGGCTCTGCA
>DLFY01000193.1:4266-4924 GCA_002482415.1 Phycisphaerales bacterium UBA7708 | reverse complement strand
ACAAGCTAGCATCCTTTCTTTTTTTCTGTGCCGCAGAATCGAATTAGGATGCCGGAAAAGTTCATGAAATAGGCCAACTGTCCAACTTGGTACAATTCATTGGTACAATTGGGCGGTACACTATGAGCTATGGGCATTATCTAGTGCGGGATCAGACCACATACCATTTCCGGTACACTCTTCCCATTTGGGCCATTGGCAACCCTAAGCCTATTCATGTAAAGCGGACACTGGCAATTCATGACCTTTCCTCCTGCTTACAAATCCCGCTTACGTTCATTAGAATGTTTTGTAATAGGGTGGGGTAGATGTCGAGCAGGTCAGGTGCTGCCTTCTGTTGTTCTGCGGTCCAGGACCACGGGTTTACCCAGGGCATCGACCAGGCCCCGGGCGTACGCGAGAGCTGTAATCACCGCTTCAATGAGCATGGCCGAACAATTCGTATCCGGCCCATCAATGGCGTTATCTTGGACGATGCGCTGGATGAGTCGTTCAACAATTGCATCGTGTGGTTGCGATGTGTCTTGAAAGAATAATTTCATTTTTCTGCATCATGATCATTGTCTTGGCAGTCCAGTTGGCTGTTTATTTTGCAGCCTGATTTTTAAGCTTAACAGCGCGTGTTCACGCCAATAAGATTATTACATATATAATGTAG
>DLFY01000193.1:2925-4216 GCA_002482415.1 Phycisphaerales bacterium UBA7708 | reverse complement strand
GATTTTATATATGGAAATGTTTGGAAGTTCTGAACCGAATATACTTCTCTCTCTTTTTTTCTTTGAATATAAAGGTGATTTTTCAACTTTAGCCAGATAGCTTGCTTCGGTGAGTGCCTGTTTTCTTTCTTCTTCATTTATGTCAATTGATATAGAGTAATAATTGCATATTCTTATATTGTAGTAATTCCTATGTTTTTCTCTATTTGTGTTTATGTGAATTTTTTTCAGTGTCGGTTGCTTTTTGAGTAAAAAACCGGATCGTTGGTGGAGCATGTTTATAGCTTTTTTTCTTGTTTTGTAATCATTTGCATTTAAAATGCAAAATGCATGATAGTGGTTGTCTCCATATTCGTCTTCTTCCATTGAACAGAGGTATGCAAAAAATCTGTTATTGTCGGTGTGCCATTTTTTTGTTTGCTTGAAAAATTCCTGCACATCATGCTTGTTCCAAGTTTTATCAAAATGAAACCGAATGAACTTTGGATCTATATTTTTTATTGAATCAATGTAGTTGAAATATTTTAAAATTAAATCAAGTTTATATTTGTAAAATCCAGATTTTAAGTGTTCCTTCAAAAGAAAGATTCCTTTGTATTGAACATCGTGTGTTATTTTGTTGTTTTTGCACTTCATTTTTCGTTGATATAAATAATCATGTTGTTGATTGAGTATGTTGGTATGATGACGATTCTTATTCAATTCTAGAAGGATGACGGTCTGTCGATAGAATATCGATCTTTTTTGATCCGATCTTGTTGTTCAGTTTGGCGATTGCCGTCAGGTAGTCCGCCAAGGCCTGGTGGTGATTGTACTCTGTCCGCGTTAGCGAAGCCTGGGCGTTCAGGACGTCCACGCTCGTCCCAACCTGTGTCTGATACCGTGCCTCGGCCAAGCGGAAGGCTTCCCGGGCCCCCACAAGGGCCGTTCTCGCCACGCTGATCCGTTTGGCCGCATCCTGGATCAGCAGGAAATCTCTCTGCACATCGTTTGTCGTTTCAAGTTGTAAGTCCTGGTATTCGGCTTGCTTCTTGAGAGCATCTTGAGTCGCGCTTTTGTAACTGTGGTAGGTCTGCCCCCAATCAAATACGCGCCATTGCATGCTTACTCCAACATTCCATTCATTATCAGGCGTATTGCTATCGGAATCGAAGCCGGAAACATCGGGAGAATCGCCTTGGCGGTTGTAATTATAGGCGGCATTGACGTGAGGATAGAGCCCGCTTTTGGCAATCTTCGCTTCCTGCTCGGCAATTTCAACGCGTTTTTTGGCGATTATGAGGCCCGGTCT
>DLFY01000193.1:1299-2898 GCA_002482415.1 Phycisphaerales bacterium UBA7708 | reverse complement strand
GACGTAGCGAAGTTTGCCAACGTAATTGGTGGGGTTGTCGACGGGGAGGTTCAGCAGCGTGTTCAGTCGTGTCATCTGTATCTGCACTCCATCTTCCGCCTCGATCAGGCGTTGCTCGGCCTGGGCCAAGTCGGTTTCGGCCTGAAGGATGTCGAGCCGGGGTCTCAAACCGACTTCGAAGAACGATCTGGTAGTCACAAGTTGGGCCTTCAGCCGTGCTACCGAAGCCTGCGCGCTGCGAACGTTATCCCGTGCCTGGAGGAGGGCGAAGAAATTTGTCTGGATCTGCAGGATGAGGTCGAGTTCTGTTGCCTCAATCTGGGTCATAGCCTGGTCACGGGTGAGTTCGGATCGCTCGAACGTACTCGTGAGCCGGAAGCCGGTGAATATGGGCTGGGTGATGTTCAGATTCAAGGAAAAGACATCTTGGGGTGACAGTTCGACACCAAAACTTTTCATCTCTTCGTCGAAGTGTTTGTAGCCGTAACTGGTGTTGGCGACGAATCCGAAAGCCGCTCTGGCGGCGCGGATGGCCTCCTCGGCGCCCAGGAGCTGGTAACGAACGGCCATGATTTTCGGGTTGACGGCAAGTCCCCGCCTTACCGCCGCATCAAGATCAAAGTCGTCGTCCGGGCCGAGTTGAAAATCGGCAATTATTCCTTTGGGGCCTGTGACTTCGACTGTGCTTTGTGGCAGGCGGGAATTTTCCGAAAGTGATGTCTCCATTTGGCCGGAGGAATAAGTGTTGGCTTGGGCTGAAATGGCAGGCAGAAGTGCGGTCAACACGACTGCGACCATAATGGTATTCAATAAAAGTTTCATGAGTCTTCACATGTTGGAGTTGGCATGGTGGATTGGATACCCATCACATACCTTTTCTTCGCTTAAAGATTACGTGGAGCTTCGCGGCGTGTTCGTGGAGCATGGCTGGGGGGTGCTTGTGAATTCGCTGTTTGCCGCCGCCACGAGTCTCCGCAGGGAGGCATCTTCGCCACGAAGCCACAAGTTGACGACGAATGGCCAACAGTCGCCAGTCGTTTCGCGATGTCTTTGCAGGGGCATTGCATCCCCACCTTACCCATCCGAGCGTCAGTCGATGATCTCGGCGTCCCGGATGATACCTTCAGGCAAAGCGTCGGGCTTTGGGGTGACCTGGATGTATTTGACGCTCATGACGGGTATGATCATCAAGCTGTCATTCGTCTGTACGACGATCTTGTCCTGCTCCAACGCTTTCTTGACCTTGGTGGCCAAAGTGGAGGCTTCCGTGATGTTCGGATACCGGAAGACGATTTTCGATCCATCCGTGAAATGAATGAACATCATTATCAACTGTGTCATAGTTTTTCTCCTCATCGAGAACTGTGTCATCTCCGATCTTTCGCCTTGCGTGGGATGGCGTGGATTGAAGAGTCTGGGTTTATCAATGCTGTAAAAAATGAGTTCCTGGCGGGCTGTACAAATTGGGTGTTCATGTTGTGTACGCCCAATCCGCCAGATTGAGGATCTGCTGCGCATCACATGGTTCTTCATCTTTCACGCTATCGACGTTGAAATTGTCGACAACACTTGACTGCAAACGTTCACAGGTCGCGAACT
>DLFY01000193.1:0-1265 GCA_002482415.1 Phycisphaerales bacterium UBA7708 | reverse complement strand
CAGTCCGCGTTTTCATCGAGAGAGAGCAGGAACGACGGGAATATCCTTGGGTCAAGATGGGTGCCAACGAGCTTGTCGCGGATGTACTCTACCGCCTCGGGCACGTTCCACGCCGGCTTATAGCTTCTGGGAGTGACGAGGGCGTCGAAGATGTCCACATACGCAAATGCACGGGCCCAGATCGGGATATCATCTCTGCTGGCACAGAACGGGTATCCCCCTCTGCACGAATTCCGTTTTTGAAGCGTTGCATCCCAACTATCTTGCACTCCATCCCACCTGCAATGGTGGTAGGCGATGATTTCTATCGCAGGTTTGGGCATTTGAAGTGATTCAGCAAGTGTCAGTCCAGCAACGACATGGTTTTTGATGATGTTCCATTCTATCTCCGTAAGCCTTTCCGCTCGATGAAGAATACTCGTTGGGATGCTCATTTTTCCCACATCGTGCAGGATACTACAGGCGGATGCCGTGTCTATCTCCTCTTCCGAAAAATTGAAGAAACCAGACGCTTTCATTATCATGCCAAGCTGAAAAAGGTGCCGACTTGTTCTCAAAAGGTGTTGGCCTGTCTCTTCCATATCCATTTCCATGGTGATGGCCCCAACCAAATGAGCCAACCTAATCTTGTCCTTCAAGCCTATTTCTCGGATGCCGATTTGCAAAGCCGCTTGCGGTCTGACTTGGGAGATGGTGCATTGATAGAGTAGTTCACCGCGGAATATTGTCTGAGCGCCTCTCACGCTGAATGTTTTGGGCGGTTCGTCTTCCTGACCCAGAAAGCCGATGCATAAGGATTCAATTCCATCATCACTGTACGTCCGGGAAAAATCGTCTACTCCCAGCTTGTCTCGGAGCAGCGCCAAGACGTCGACGTTTGCGTTTACGTCGTTGAACAGGCGATGGAATGCCGGGTTCCCATATTTGAGACGACCGGTTCGATCGAACAGGACATAGGCATGCGGAAGGGAATTGATCCCGGACAGGATCGCCCTACCGAGTTCTTTCGGCGCGTATGTGCTGTGCGACGGTTTCATCCCAACTTTCCAGCGGACTCAGGGTCGGTTGAGGTGTGGCGCCGAACGCGGAAGATCATGGCATACAAGGCCGGCGTAAACAGCAGTGTCAGGATAGTGGCGATCAGCAAGCCGCCCATGATTGCAACGGCCATCGGGCCCCAGAACATGTTTCGTGAAAGGGGGATCATCGCCAGCATGGCGGCCATGGCCGTAAGAACTACCGGGCGAGTCCGGCGGATTGTGGCT
>DLFY01000108.1:2671-3050 GCA_002482415.1 Phycisphaerales bacterium UBA7708 | reverse complement strand
CTGTTTTCGGGGGGAAGGTCACCAAGACAATACCAATACGAAATGTTCTCGTTATGACCAATGAAAAACCTAAAGAAGAATTCAAACATGTAAAAGTTTTATCTCTAAGTGAGTTAAACGGGTACATTCAATATTTTGAGCCATTGTTTAGTGGTAAAGAAGTTAAAAGCATCTTTGAATACTTAATAAATAGAAAGAATATAAATCCATAGGGCGATGAAAACTCAGATTGATTATTCTTATAGATTTTTTCTCCCCCACATCAACTCATCCAGCACCTGCCTTGGCTTGTCCCTGTTGGCATCATTGACTTTGGGATATTACTCATGCAGGGGTTTTAGGGGCCGGCGGCATACCATATCCGGCCCGGCAAGCATGA
>DLFY01000108.1:0-2652 GCA_002482415.1 Phycisphaerales bacterium UBA7708 | reverse complement strand
TTTGCGGATCGGTTTATTAAGCCATAATCTTACAACGGCGATTATTTGATTTTTATGGTGATCATGCAGGGGGCAAGGCCTTCGGCTTCGGCGCGGAGGGTTGCGATGCCTTTTTTGCGCAGGGACTGGATGACGGCAAGGCCGCGGCCGTTAAAGGCTTTTCGCATGGTACCCTGATGCGGTTCGTGGCTGGCGGGGTTGGCGTTATCGAGGCCGATGATGGCGGCGGGGCCGGACAGGGAGAAGGTCACGAGGTGCTCGGCGTCAGGGATGCGGATGCCGGCGGCGTCCACGATGCGGAATTCGACATGGCAGATGTCTTTGCCGTCGTCGGCAAGGGAGTCGGCGTCACAGACCAGTTCGACTGCGGCGGGCTTGCCGGGAGTCTGGAGACAGTACTCACTGACGGGGGATCCGTTCTTGCGGCCCACGGCCTTGAGGGTGCCGGGCTGGAAGGGGACTTGCCAGCTTAAGGCACGCTGGCGGGCTTCGGAGTAGGGTTTTGTGCCGAGCGAGACATCATTGAGGAACAATTCCACTTCGTCGCAGTTGGTGTAGCAGATGACGCGGACGGTTTTGCCGGGCCAGTTCCAGTGCGGCTGCAATTGACGGCCGAAACGGGGTTGGCCGGGTTCGGGCATTTCCTGACAGGCNNACCATCGTTTCGGCGGCCCAGAGGCTCTGGCGGAACCAGCCCTGCGGCTTTTTGAATCCGCACAGGTCATAGAGGCTGCGGTCCCAGTGTTTGACGGGCCAGGCGGTGGCTTCGCCGAGATAGTCGATACCGGTCCAGAGGAACTGACCGCTGATGTAATCGTTGTTGACGACGGCTTCCCAGGCATTCAGCGAAATGCTGTTCTCACTGCCGATCAGGCAGCGTTTGGGATAAGCGGCATGGTCTTCGGGNNGCCGACCACGTCGAGGATGTCACCAAAACCAACGGCGTTGGACATCGGGGCGTTGGCCAGGGCGGCGGTGACGGGGCGGGTGGTGTCAATGGCTTTGACGGCTTCGACCAGGCGCGTACCGTAGCGGGTCAGGTCTGAAGCAGGCGGATTGCCGGGGCGGTAATCGTTGCCCAGTACCGGGTGGGAGAAGGGGTCATTGGCGTAGTCGATTTCGTTGCCGATGCTCCAGAGGATGATGCTGGGGTGGTTGCGGTCACGGCGGACCATGTCCTGGATGTCGCGGACGGCCCATTGCTCGAAGGCTTCGTTGTAGCCGGCACGGCTGGGGGTGCCTTTGTTCCAGCCGGCGACCCATTTGTTCTTGCCGGGGGTGAATTCGTCGAAGGCCTCATTCATCACGAGAAAACCCATGCGGTCGCATAAATCCAGAAATTCAGGGGCGGGCGGATTGTGGCTGCAGCGGATGGCGTTGGCGCCGATTTCCTTCATGGCGGCCAGCCGGCGAATCCACATTTTTTCAGGCACGGCGGCGCCGACACAGCCGGCGTCATGATGCAGGCAGACGCCTTTGATTTTCATGTTGATGCCGTTAAGGAAGAATCCCTTATCGGGGTCGAAGCGAAAGGTTCGGATGCCAAAGGGCGTTGTGGTATTGTCGATGGTCCGGCCGTTGACCGCGACGGTGCTGTGCAGGGTGTACATGGCGGGATTGTCGGGCGACCAGAGGGCGGGGTTTTTAACCGACAGTTCCCGGCTGAGGGTCCGGCTCTGGCCGGCGGCAAGGGATTGCTCGGCTTTGGCAAGGGCGACGATACGGCGGTCCGGGTCTTCGACGGTCAGCGTCAGGGTCAGGGTCTGGTTGGTGGTGGAGGAGTTGGTCAGTGCGGTTTGGACCTGAACGGCGGCAAGCTGTTCGCTGGCGGTGGGGGTGGTGACGAAGGTGCCGCAGTAGTCGATGCAAAGCGGGTCGATGATGCACAGGCGGGTGTGGCGATAGATGCCCGAGCCGGTGTACCAGCGGGAGTCGGCAAATTCGGAATGATCCACGCGGACGGCGAGCACATTATCAATGCTGCCGAAACGCAGATGCGGCGTCAGGTCGTACTGGAAGCTGATGTAGCCGAAGGGACGTTTGCCGAGGGACTGACCGTTGAGCCAGACTTCGGAATTGTTATAGATGCCGTCAAATTCGATGGCAATGCGTTTAGATTGGAGATTGCTGTCGAGGCGGAAGGTCTTGCGGTACCAGCCGATGCCGCCGGGCAGGTAGCCTGTGCCGCTGGCCCACTGGTCGCTGTAGGGGCCTTCGATGCTCCAGTCATGGGGAACATTGACGTCGCGCCAGGAGCTGTCGTCGAATTCAATGGCCTGGGCGCCGGCGGGATCGGCTTTGATGAATTTCCAGTCAAAGTCGAAGTCGCGGTAGAGGCGGGCGGTTTTGGGGGCACAGCCGCACAGAGTCAGCGTGAGCAGTCCCATCGATATGATCAGCATTTTTGGCATACGGAACATGGTTTTGATCCTTTATAATTATGGGTACAGTGTTTCGTTAATTTCGAAACGCGGCAGAAGGCTGCTGTTTGAGCAGTGACGATTGGTCGCCGGCGGTCAGGTAAATATCCACCTGGGCATTGGGTTTATCTTCCCACCGAAAGGTCATAATGCATCGCGGAGGGATTTTATAATTGAGCCGCTGCTGGTTCCATTGCAGTCTCATGAATACGGGCTGTTTACCGGGATTGAC
>DLFY01000237.1:398-15110 GCA_002482415.1 Phycisphaerales bacterium UBA7708 | reverse complement strand
AAAAGGAATGCCGACAACAGGGACCTTGTCCGGACAACCCCAGGAATCCGTCAGATAAAAATCCGGCACGAAGCTTATGTTCTTGGCCGGCAATTCCCGCTCAAGCTGTCGAATAAACGGCTCAAGCGGCGACCCCTTGATGCGAAGCCGCAAATCACAGATTCGCTTATCGAGCAATGTCCGCCGCACCGCTTCCCAATTGCCGGACCGGCTCCATGTTTTCGTTATATAGGGACTGGTGCAATCTTCCGCAACCATCTGTTGTATCTCCACTATTATCTATACACTTCAGGATTTGCCGATATGTATAAAACCCGTCAGCGCAGTCGGACAAAGCCATTAGCGTCTGAGTATTTTACTGGTCTCGGGGGGGATTTCAAGTACACCCGAACATTTAGTTTCTAAAACGCGGATAGGTCGATGGTTAGCAGAAAAAGTTTTTTGGATGAAAAACAATACCCTTGGAAGAAGCCAATTAAACCGATAAATGCAAAGTGCGGGATAGATAAAAAAGACCATAAAAGCTCTTAAATGTATTAAATATGACGATATTTAGAAATGAGATAAAACGCCTTGTGAAGCCAATTATTCTAAAATAAAAGATGTATATAGCCCAGAAAGCATCGCGATATTGTGACATGGTTTTGTCTATGACCGTCTGGCGGCCGTTGGCTCAAGGCTTCTTTGAGTCTGAATACTTCTCCAAAAGTTCGGCATTATCGACCCACATGACAAAAAAGGGGTAATTAGCGTCCCGTTTTTTGATGTAAATCAAAAAGGGGCGGTCAAAGACATAGTAAGTCGGCGCGGGTAAGCAGACTAATTTAGATTCCGATTTAAGCTCGGCACCGCTTCGATCCAGCCGGAACTGAATGACCTGCGTTGCCTTTGCAATCGGCATCCCCTGATATTTTGGATTAGCTATCGTGTTTCCTTCCAGTTCATCAAAGGAGTGAGTGATTTTCCAGAACAGATTGGGTACAAGCAGGACATCATTCGGCCCAAACTCGGGATCATAATCTTTCTCGAGATTCTTTTGATGTTGTTCTTCGATATAGGCCAATGTTTCCAACAAGGTCTCTTTCGGCTCCACCATAGCCAGGACAATCTGGTTAGGTGAAGAATCTTTGTATAAATCAATAGCACATTCAGTCAGTTTGTAATTGGAGTCGTGTCGATTAAAAAGAATCTGAATCTGCCGTCTTAATGGATAATACGCATAATCATCTTCTTCACGAATCCCAAAAGAAGTCACCGGGGTCTGCTTTCCGGTACTGTCTGTAAAGAACAACTCCTCATCATTCTCAAAGTATGGAATCTTGAACCTGACATTGGCTGATATAAAAGCATAAGCAATAATCGATGTGTCCGACACAGCAGCACCGAATGCAGGGACCGGCTCGTCGGGAAACTTCTGCAGCATATCGCGCTGAATTGTGCCGATAATATCGTCCTTAATAAATCCGGCCCTGGCATAATAATCGCTGTCCAGAATGTCATGTTTTGATTGAGGCGCCTGATTCAATAAGTCGGCCAGCTTCTGGCTGCTTGACAGCAGGACTGGCCCCTGAACGATGTCATTTTTGAATTCATTCCAGGCCAGTTGAAATGAAGAACACCAGATAAGATTCTGATTCTGTGCCGCGGGGCTGTCCAGGGTGGGCAAAATAGCAGTATATTTTAACTCAGAGGATTTGCCTTCGAATGTTTTATCACGGTTCACAATCACCGTGTTTTGCGTTTCTGGCAGGGGGATTGAATAGCCGACCATCAACGCCGGGCTGGCAATCAAGCACAATAAGGGCAGCCGCAGGCCTTTGCGTTTTTCGGGCCTGAGCCGTATCAAAACCACGGCCGGCAGTGCAAAAAACAATGCAGCCAGCCAGAGTACAAGTGCAATGGAATAGGTCTGAAATCGCATCAGATCATGGCCGTTCATTTCAAAAATCATTCTTATGATCCGGCACAAGGGCAGGGCCAAAAAGCCCATAATAATAAACAACAACGACACGACTGCCAACTTGCTGACCTTCTTTTTGTCGGTCATCGAATCCATAAATTGCTCCTTTCAATAGACTATTTTTTGTAAAAGCATGGGAATCCACATCTGTTCAAACATCACCGCAGACATTAAAGTATAGTCACAGATTTGACAGAAGATAGGCCGAACTTTTGGCCCCGCGAATAAAATTGTCGATTTTAAAGCGTTCGTTGACAGAATGAGCCCCGTCGGAATCCAGTCCAAACCCCATCAGCACAACGGGCTTTTTCAGTTCTTTCCAGAATGCAGTGACTACCGGAATAGAGCCTCCGCATCGGATATAGACAGGTTCCGCATTAAATCCGTATTGAAGGGCTTGCCGTCCTGCCTGAATCATGGGATTTTCCACATCAAAAAGAACCGGTTCCGCGGCGGACAATGGTACCACATCGATATCCGCATAGGGGGGACAGATGGATTTTAAATATTTTTTGGCAAGTTCAATAACCGTGTGGGGGTTCTGGTCGGGGACCAGCCGCATGGAAATCTTTGCCGCGGCACACGAAGGAATGATGGTCTTGAAGCCTTCGCCTGCATAGCCGCCGGATATGCCGTTGACTTCAAATGTCGGTCTGGCCCACATGCGTTCCAGCGTGGAATAGTCTGCTTCGCCAAACGGAATTTTCGAGCCCACCTCGGCCATCAGTTTGTCATCATCATAACTGAGCCGTCGGATATTGTCCCGTTCCCAGTCCGCCAGAGGCCTGACCCCATCATAAAAGCCGGGGATTTGAACGACCCCATCCGGCCCGCTGCAACGGGAAATGATGTATGATAGAGCCTTGACGGCATTACCCACTGCTCCGCCATAAGAACCGGAATGCAGAGCATGGGCCGCGGTCGTGACCTTGACATCCAGCGCCGCCATGCCCCGCAGGCCATAGGTTATGGCCGGCGTAGCCTCATCATACAGCGACGTATCCGAAACAATCACCGCATCCGCGGCCAGATTGGCTTTTTCCTTTTGAATATAGTGTTCCAGACTCTTGCCGCCGCACTCTTCCTCACCTTCAAAGAGAAACACCACCTCGCACGGCAGGCCGCCGCGAGTCTTTAACAGGCTTTCGACACCTTTAATATGCGCAAACAACTGGCCCTTGTCGTCCGATGCCCCGCGGGCATACATAAAACCATCGCGAATCGATGGCATGAAAGGATCGGTTTGCCATGGGTCGACAGGATCAACCGGCTGCACATCGTAATGCCCGTAAATAATCAGTTTCTTGTCCGATTGCCCCTTGCACCGGGCCCATACAATCGGATGTCCCTGGGTCGGAATCAAACGTGATTCCAGCCCAATCTGTTTCAAATGCTCCACCAGCCATTGGGCACAGTGGCTCACATCCTCTTTGTGCCTGCTGTCGGCACTGATGGACGGAAACGTCAGAAACTGCCGGAGTTCATCCAGGAACCGGCCCTGGTTTTGGTCGATGTAATCAAAGCATGGTTGACTCATGTGATTCCTTATAAGAAACTGTATTGATTTGTTTAGATATTTATCGATCTGCAGTATTCGGATAATCCTTCCAATATCATAGGCTCGCGGTCAAAGCGACAAAATATAAGCCGCCAGATCGTCAATATCCTGTTCCGACAGGTCGGAGGTCTTGCCGTGGGTATCGCCGCGATTGAACGTCGTCAGCACCTCCCTGATGCTTTCGGCTCGGCCATCATACAGATAGGGGGCCGTTCGCCAGACCTCAGCCAGCGGCGGAGTGACAAATTGACGAATGCCTCGCTCATCCGGCCCCAGCCCGACATCATACAGCTTGCCATCCGTGTAATACTCACCCGCATGACAGGTGCTGCATTGTGCCCTGGCAAAAAGCTGCTTTCCGCGGAGTGCCGCAGCGCCGGATTCCTGCCCGTTTACTGCCTTTCCTGGAATCGGCCTCAATGCCTTCAGATAGGCATCCACACAGGCGGTGGTCTCGTCCGGCACCGACACAAACTGAATAAAGCGAAAACCCGCACGCACCGCAGTCTCGGCGTTCGGGCGAATACCAGAAATCATCACCGGCGATATCGTGTGGGCAAACAGCATGCTCCGGCTGTTTTTGGGATTGCCGATCCCGTCATTCAGGAGGTCCCAGTTCAGTGCGTCCGCTCGGGCATCCGGGTGACAACTGGCACAGCTTTGCCACTGCTGGAAGCACAGGGCCGCATCGTGGAAGGCGATCTCGCCGCGCCGAATCTCGGACAGATTCCCAGGCTTGCCGAAGGACATGGATTGCACGGAAGGACTGGCCGCCTCAGTCAATTCCACCAGTGCCAGACTGTCGCTGAAATNNNNTATTCCGCCGCAATCACGGTCTTGCCCGAAATGACCACGCCTCGCGGGCCGCAGCCCGGCAGACGGACCCGCCGTCGCAATCCGGCAAGAAAAGCCAGGTCGTTTGGAATCGTGGTTAAACTGCCGGAGACTTCGCTGACCTTCTGCCCGGCGGCAACCCGGCTGATCCTGTCATGCAGGACCTGCCGGTCGATGAGGCTTAATTCATGGGTGCCCGAGTGGGTGACCGCCAGCCACTGCCCGTCTTCCGAACAGGCCGCCGCCCACGGATTGGCCGCGCCCAGGTCCGCCTCATCCAGCAGAACCGTAGTCAGCCAGGTCCGTTTGCTCAAGTCGATGATGCTCAGGGCGCTGGTATTCATCCAGCCGCGGTCCACCTGCGTCGTCGGCACCCCGAATCGCGCCAGCGTATGAGGAATATACGCATATCGCCCATCCGGCGACACACACACATCACGCAGTCCCGTTGAGCCGTTGGGCAGTTGGATGGAGGCGACAGCCTTAAACGCCGCCGTATCGATGATATCGACCGCTGCCGCCACCTGCTCCTTAATTGCCGCCTGTGCAGGAAGATGATGTGCGACAATCAGCAGGGTATTATCCGGAGTTAAAGCTGCACCAATCGGCTCGCGGGCGACGGAAACGCGCGATCGGACTTTGTGGGTTTTGAGGTCATACGCGGCAACCTCGTTGTCAAATCGATTGCAGACATAAAGGCTCTGGCCATCGGCACAGACAACAGGGGCCGTTGGAGCAAATCCCGCCGGAACTGTCGCGGCGATCTTTTTACTCTGTGTGTCGATGATTGCGACATAGCCGGGATTTATGCCATAAGTGACATACAGGCGGTTTTGTGTTTCATCCAGAGCAAGCCCCGAAGGCGCCCCGTCCAGCGGTATGGAATCCACAATCGCCTTGGACTCAAGGCTGACGATATCCACACACCGCCCCGTATGCTGTACTGCATAGGCCAGATTGTCTTTAGACGAGACCACCACATTCAGCGGAGACCGATAAGGATAATCCTTGCCCAGCGGCAGCCCTTCAATGCTCAGCGAAGTCGCGGCCTGTTGACTGGGTACGGAAGAATCGGCACGGCCGGCGTCCGCCCAAATAGCCGCAAGGATTGCCAATGCCGTGCAGCCTAAGCCGACAGAGACGATATTTTTTGAAAAGTGCGTCTGTGCATGCATATTATTTTCCACTGCGGCTCTGGATGAAGGCCTGAATGTTATTGTGTTCAATCTGTTCCATGGCTTGCCGTTTCTCAAGGTAATGCTTATACTTGTTCTTATCCTCCTCCGACCAGGCATTCGCTTCCGCATAATCGCCGCAATAGGGCACTCCCAGATCAATCCACAGGGCAAGTGTTTGCAGCTCACTGGCCGGCAGCGAAACGCCATGATGTCTCTTTTCCAGCATCTTGATTAGCGGGCTTATGGCGGCACCGGCCGAGTAGGGAGGCTGTATCGATGGCTCGGACTGCGGATGAATCCAGCGTGCCAGGCCTTCCGTTGGAGCACGAAATGCATCCATGGAAGGTCCTATCAGCGCCAGATACGCATCGCTCCAGTACCGTTGTGCATCCGGGTCGTGATTGGGCGTACTCAATAAGCTGAAGGCCTTGCGTTTCCCGGCCTGCTTCGAATCCGATTTTGACTGTTCGGTTATCCGCATCAGGGGATTGTTTGCAAATCGGGAGTCTGTGCGGTCACTGTGGCAGGAAATACAGCGGCGGTCCAGAATCGGCTGAACACGTTTGATGAAGCTGAATCCTTCCACCGGTCCGTCTGTCGGTTGGAGCGGCTGGACTCCGGCACGCATGGCCTGACTGGCCTTGTGCAAGGACGGGGCAGCCTGTTTGTTTTCACTGTGACAGCCGATACAGGACGACATCTCCCCCGGCTGCAGCGTGGACCACGACCGCATCGTCTGAACCGCATAACCTTTGGCATCCAGGGCCTGAAAATACACCGGGGTGCGGGCCGGCACTTCAAACATCGCCGAGCCGTCATCATGCACTTTAGCCTGTCCCAGAACGGTCTTGACATCCCAGCAGCCGAAAACCGAAACCGGCGTACTGCTCAACGCGCCTCCGGCTGGGCCATGATTCGAGTTGCTGCCGATGCCCACCGGGCGATACTCCAGAGCGACAACACGCAGATTACGAATCGTCCCCCGGGCCACGCCTTTCAAGCCCGGCCCTTCATACACATCCTGAATATAATAAACACCTGTCGTTTTTTGATAATCGACGGCACTGGGTCTGATATGCGGCTGCGGGCGTACCCCCAGGACAGCCATGCGGCCGGCCGAAATCCCCTTGTCTGTGTCTATATCCAGCAATTCACGCCGTCCATCCATATCCATCAGATACAAACCGAATACCGTTCGATATCGCCCCAGTTCGTTGTCTTCCCAGCCCCGCGGGGCATAACTGACCAGAAAATGCCGCTCGTCCAGCGGCCAGGGATACATAAATAAATCGCCATCCTGGCCGTATGCATCGATACGTTCTGCCGGCGTTTCGCGCACCGGAGCAACCAGTTGTGCCCCCTGATTTTCCTGCCGTCCGCGCCCGGGATCAAGCACCCCCAGTTTGCCCGCCTGCAGGGAATGATGCCCGGTAAAAACCGCCAGCACCTTTTGCGTGCCCGGAATGTTTCGGGCGTGAATAATTGTGGTCGGAAACCAGGAGTTATTCCCGTAGAAAGCCGTCTGAGCCGTCCCGTCGGGAAACATCTGGAAAAGACTCTGCGGGAAAATCTGCCCGCGGTCGTTATATTCCCACCGTGTATAAAGAATCCGTCCGTCTTGCGTGACCGTGGGGTAATTGGTATGCACCTGGTCAAAACCGAGCCGCCGCAAGAACCGCCCATCCGCCTCGCAGGTGTACAAGTTCGACACCTCTGTCCACCAGCAATCCACAATCTGCACGCACCGTGTGGAGTTGAACAAAATATCACCGTTGGGCAGAAACACCCCCTCGTAATCGGCATGGCCCAGGTCATGGGTAATCGTCGTGACCTTGCGAGTGTCCGCGTCCATAAGATATAACCCGTAGTCATCCTCCCGGTCGGATTTCTTCCACGCAAACAGGATGCGCTTGCCGTCCCAGGAGGTATCTGCGTCGCGGATGACCCCGCCGGGAGCGTCCAGAAGCGTTTCAGTAACACCAAACAGGCCCTCCATCCGCAGCAGGCACAACTGCGAGCCGGGCAGAAACAGCCGCTCTGACTGTGCATCGCTCAGGCCTTCAGTGTAGGCATAATGCGAACCGCCCATATTATAATGACGTGCAAAAACAATGCCCTGTGGTTTCTTCTCAAGCAGCGGCACCAGCCGTTTCGCTCGCCTTGCCTGACAGGCGTTAAGATACACCGCCGCCAGTTTGGCCTCGTCTTTGCCCGCGGCGGCATCTGTCAATTGCCGCTCCAGCGTTGTCCCTTCCTCACCCAGTTCGGCCAGGACACGCCGGGTCATTTGAACCCATCGCTCGGGATTGATCGTCGTCAGCAGTGTGACCATCTTATCGCCGATCAATGCGGTTTGCTGCGATCCGCCCTGACCGCCGGCCGGCACATGCACCCAAAGCGGCTCATCCAATCCATCCTGCAGCATCCAGTCACAAGCCAGTGGAAAACGCCGTTCCAGTTGGCGCCATGTCCTGAGTGCGTCCGCTGTCTGAGCATTGGACTGCTCCAGAAGATAAGTCTTGGCGGTATTCAGGGCATTCACCCACTCGCCTGCGGTCGTGTCGGTTATCATGACCCCGGCCAGGGTCAGGCTGCCAAGCAAGACATACCCGATACATAATTTTGTGAATGCACAGGGCATGGGCCGGCTTGTTTTTCGATGCCGCAAAGCAGGGTGGTCTCCCGGTGGAAATGCATGATAAGTTTGATGTCTGGTTGCCATACAGTTTGGAGTTGAACTTTTTTTTGTCACGATTAATCCTGGTTTTCATTCCTGATGCCGTCCGCGATTATCCAGACAGCCCTCGATCGGGGCACCCAACCCCGGCCCTTGATTATATCCCCGCTCGGTATCACGGGCAAGCGATTTGAGCTATTTCATCTGCAATATCATTAGTAGCCCTGAAATGGGGACCTCTAACCTGGATTTCTATGACATCCCCTTCAAATAAATAGTCCGGCCAATATCATTTCCGTTCAGCAATATATGGCGAGCATCGTCGGATTGAAAGAAATTTGAATCTGTGTTGCAGCACCGATTTCGGATATAATTTGAAAAATCAAAATTATTTTGGCACAAAATCAGCTTTGGAAGGGGTATCCCATAGACTGTTGAGGATCGATGATGAATAATACTGAAAACAGCCAGAATATGTCGAAATACGAGGAGTTCCTGAATCTATTCAGGACCAGCGAAGATCGTATTTTCGGATTTATCCTGACATTCCTGCCGAATTTTGCCAGGGCCGAGGACATTCTCCAGGAAACCATGATTATTATGTGGCGCAAGTTTGATGAATTTGAACCCGGAACCAATTTTGCGGCCTGGGGGATCAAAATTGCCCGATATAACCTCTACAAATTCCACGAAAGCCAGCAGGCCGGAGTCGTCCGGTTTGACAGCAGTGCCATCGAAGCCATATCGATGCAGGTTGCCGACTCGGAGACACCCAAAACGAATTCCTATATCGATGCGCTGCTGCATTGTTTCGAGAAATTAGGCAGCCAGAGCAGGCAGTTAATGCTGTTGAAATATGAGCAAAATTTCAAGGTGCATGAAATTTCCCAAAAAATCGGCCGTTCCATTCGGGATACCTACAGGATGTTGGCCCGGATTCAGCACACACTGCATGACTGCACCTCCCAGACTCTCAAAGCGTGGGAGCGGTAACAATGGATAAAACTGCAGAATTGCTGATTCATGAACTGGTCAATAAATCCCTCGAAGGGACGATTGACCAGGCCGAGATACAGCAGCTCAATCAGCTCCTTGCCGGCGACTCACAGTGTGCCGCATATTATGTATCCTGCGTCAGATTGCATTTTGCCTTTTCAAAAACCGGTCCGCTGCTTCGGGAACGCGGTCGTCAGTGCGCCTCGGACAGTGTTCTTGTCTTGCAGGAATTCGCCGAATACGAAATGACCGCCCCGGGCGTTGAGATTCCCAAAAACGGCATCGAAGACCATCCGAAACCGGCCGCCGGAATCGAACAGGCCCGCGCCGCCAAAATCAGTAAAACCCCGCTGATGACCGTGCTGGTTTCCTGTGCGGCGTTACTAATGGTACTGATTTATATCTATGTCAAGCCCGTCGCCATGGAAGTTGCCACGCTGACCGATGCAGTGGATGCCCAGAGCTTCAATGCCGATACCATACTGTCGCCGGGGGTGCGCCTTCAGACGGCACAGCCCCCCGTTATCCTGACCCGGGGCATCGTAAAATTGCTCTACGATAACGATGTCGAAGTCCTGATTGAAGCCCCCGCTGAATACCAGATTCAATCGTCCGATGCCATCCGTCTGGACCATGGACGTCTTTTCGCCAGGGTTTCGGAGGCCGGAAAGGGCTTTTCCGTCCTCACACGCAATACGAAAATCGTGGACTTGGGCACGGAATTCGGGGTGTATGCCGACACCCTGAACAAGACCGAACTGCATGTCTTCAAAGGCAAAACCACCGCGACGGCCACCGTGAATAATAGCATTCAGAATATCGGCGTCATCGGCGGACAAGCCCGCGAAATCAGCGCAGACGGGCAGGCTCGCGACATTCATTTGAAAAAAGACGGTTTTGTCAGGGCCATCGATTCCAAAACAAACCTCATCTGGCGGGGCCAGAAGCTGGACCTGACAAATTTGATTGGAGGAGGCAATGGTTTGGAGGAGCAGTCAACGATAATGCTCCATCCGACACGGGGCATAACAACCGCCCTCGATGGTACGTTTTTGACATCCAGAGACTATCTCCGGCTTTCGGATAATCCGTTTGTTGACGGTGTCTTTGCGCCGGATGGTCGTGCTCCGCAAATCGTCAGCAGTCGGGGGGATGTATTCGATGAATGCCCGCCGACAAGCGGATTATTTGATTATCAAATTGTAGTCAATCCCGAACCGGGACTTTATACCACGGATTTACGACAGGGGACGATACGGTTCAATGGACAGGTGTATGGACAAGGACAGCGGCCCTGCATGGTAATGCATACCAACCTCGGGATTACCCTCGACCTCGACGCCGTGCGCCGCTGCTATCAGGGTAATTCCCTGGTACGTTTTATGGCTCAATGCGGCATTGCCGACCTGGATGAGCCTTATCCCTGCAATGCGGATTTCTGGGTGCTGGTGGATGGAAAAGTCCGGTATAGCAATAGGTATGTCCGGGAAAAGGGAATGTTGAAAGAGGTTTCTGTGGAACTCAAAGAAACGGATCGTTTTCTGACCCTGGTGACCACCGATGGCGGCGATCCGGACGATCCTGCCAGTTTCTATACCCGTGCCATCTCCTGTGACTGGTGTGTATTTGCTGAACCCGCGTTGGTTTTGGAATAAACTTTGTGCTTAAGCATGTTTCTTGAATATAGGTAAATTGTTTTGTGTAAATGGATCGAATGTTAATATTGTGGAGGTACGTAAGATGAGAAAAACAATGGTTGTATTGATTAGTCTTTGTGTGGCATCGCTAACCCGGGCGGAATTACTGAGTTACGAAAGTTTTTCCGGGTACACTGTCGGAACGCAGATCGATGAGAGTCTTCCGTCACCCGCCGTTGCCGGCTATACCGGAGACTGGACACGGGTTGACTGGGGTGACCAGCAGGCCATTATTCAGCCCGGCTCACTGGCATACGGTGCTGCGCGAGGTGACAGCATTGGGGTGCCCAACATTGCCGGCGTGGAAATCACTCAGCCATACAGCGGTCGAGTCTATCGTCTGCTGGATAGTACGCTTGCCGTTACGGATGCGACTGCCGGTACACGGTATTTGAGCTGGCTGTTCAAGAGCGGCCAGGAAACCGGTGCAACAACCTATCAGATGCTGGATCTTTACAATTCCAATACGGCAGATGCCAACCGCAATTTCACAGCCGGCCTCACGCAAAACGGAGGGCTGTCGGGGACTCAGTATAATTTCGGTGTGAATGAAGCCTACACCAGCACCGGCGTGGCCGCCGACACGGCGGTACATCTGTTCGTGGTTCGATTCAATCTGAGCGCCGCGGCAGGGGCCGACAGCGTAACCGTGTGGATCGATCCGGTCTCCGAGGCAACCCCGGGGACCACCGTTTCGGGCAAAACCATCAAATTTGACCGCCTGTCTGTCTCGGACTATGATGGCAACTCCGCCATGTGGGATGAAATTCGCTGGGGAACAGCCTTTAACGATGTCCTGCCCGATTTTATGTACACCGCGCCGAAAAATGCTGCGGTGAGCGTCCCTGTTGATCAGGACTTGTCCTGGATGATTAACAATGCGACTATCAGCAAGATCGATTTATATTTCGGCCCTGAAAATGACCCGAATCTGACTTCGAATCCGGCCTACAAAAAGCTCTCACAGGCGCCGGCAGCGACACTCACTTACGATCCGGGAACACTGCTGAATGATAAAACCTATTATTGGCGGGTGGATGCCTATGAACCCAACACCGCCCCGGGCGCAACGGATTTGTTCCTGGTTCCCGGACCGGTTTGGAGTTTTAAAACCGTAGCGGCAAATGCCTCAATCAGTGCCGTAACCCCGGCGCTGACGGTTGTGGATACAGGAAGCACTGCGGTCCTGACCGTGACCGGAACCTCGGTGACCGCATATCAATGGTTCAAAATCGGCACACCCGATACGCAGTTGGCCAACGGCGCGGATTACGACGGCGTGACGACCAATACCTTGACGATCAAGGACGTTCAGTTGGCAGACGAAGGATACTACTATTGTGTCGGCAGCAATAACCTGCCCAGTTCAGCATCCAATCGGGACTCCGGACCGGGACGTGTGATGACACGCCGCCTGACCTCGCACTATACGCTGGAGGCCGTCACGGATAATATCATCTCCGATGCCATCGATGGCTATGATATGACTCTGGCCAGTGACGATGCGGGCACGGATCTGCCGGTCCTGACCGCCGGCGTGCCGGAGCTTGGCGGCAATGGTCTGCTGTTCAATAACACCAGCTCCGCCGACCCGAACACCTGGGCGCAGTATGCGGCCCTTAAAACCGGCGCTGCAAATTATGATGATATTACCATTTCGCTGTGGGCCTACTGGAACGGCGGTGGAATCTGGCAGCGGCTCTTCGATTTCGGCAACAATACAACCCAGTACATGTTCCTGTCTCCCAATGCCGCCGGCACCAACCTGCGTTTTGCCATCACAACAACCGGAGCAGAACAGATTGTTCAGACCGCGATGCTTCCGACCGGCCAGTGGACGCACATTGCGGTAACGCTAAACGGAAATACCGCCCGACTCTATGTCAACGGTGCACTGGCTGCGTCCAATGCGTCAGTGACTCTCAATCCGCGCGATGTGGCTGCAACCCTGAACTATATCGGCAAGAGCCAGTTTGTCGACCCCTACTTCAATGGCCTGATGGATGACATCCGGATCTACAACTACGCCCGCACCACCGAACAGATTGCCCAGGACTACCTGGGGATCAAAGGCGACTGGATATGCAATAACGAACTGAACAACCTGGCTTATGACTTCGACAACAATTGTCAGGTGGACCTGGCGGACTTTGCGATGTTTGCCTCCGAATGGCTGGACAGCTTCCGTATCTATCCTGTCGAATAATCTGGTTTATTTGTAATGTTGTGATATCATGGTTTCCGGGCATCCGACAGGGTGTCCGGAAACCTGTATTTAACAGACAGGGATAGAATGCTGCGGAAAGGAGAGTGAAATCAAGTCAGCATCATAAAACGGGTATGTAATGGTGGGTGAATGTAACAAAATTAAACTTTAATATTGTGGAGGATTGTAAGATGAAAAAAGTAGTATTGGCACTAATGTGCATGTGCCTGGTCTCTATGACGCAGGCATTGTCGATCAACAATGGTGACTTTGAAGCCGGCGGCGGAGAAAATCTCCCCGACGTCACCGGCTGGTATGACAATAACACCGGCGGTTTTTGGGAAGGTGCATGGCAGACCAATGCTTCCTGGATCACAACAAACGGAACCAATCAAGTGGTCTTAAGTGGCATGGGAGTTGGGTATCTCTATCAGAGCATCGGTCTTTCAGCCGGTGAGGCTTCGATTGGTGTCAAGTTCGACTGGGGTCAGCCCAATGACACCGGCGCAGGAAGAATTGATACTGTAGTTGTCTCCCTCTATGCCGGCAATGGCGTGTTTGTCGGGGGTGACGGTATCGATATCCGTGCCGCTGGCCTCACCCTGCTCGACACGGCATCGTATACCACACCTGCTAGTCTGGGCGGTGGTGTAATGTTCACCGATATAGCTGCGTTAAGCGTCGGAGTCCCCGCGGGAACCGAGCTCTTCCTTATGTTTGACAGCGGTGCAGAATGGCCGGTAATCGATAACGTCCAGATCATCCCCGAACCCGCGACCATGGTTTTGGTGGGTCTGGGTGCGCTGCTGCTGCGTAAACGCCAGGCTTAAGCTTTTTTTACTTTTTGACATTTTATCGCGATACGATGGCAAGGTACTGCATTCGAATGGGTGCAGTACCTTTTTTTGTTATTTTATGCAGCAGGGGGGCTCGCGTGATTTTTCCCCGAATCATTCTTGATTATTCCGACAGTCAATGGATAATATTCAGAAAATATCTCAAACACGCAAATAGAATATACGAGGATATCAATGACGATTTCAATCAGAGTGGAAGAGGCCCGGGATTACAGCCCTGTCGAGCATTTGACGCGCGAAGCATTCTGGGATTTATATCACCCCGGATGCAGCGAGCATTTGATCGTTCACAAAATCAGAGACGTGCCCGCCTTTATCAGGGATCTGAGCCTCGTGGCCTGCGATGGGGATACCATTGTCGGCAATATCATGTACTCCAGGGCCAAGGTGGTCAACGCCCGGAATCAGGAATTCGAGGTCTTGTGCATGGGGCCGATTGGCGTACTGCCTTCCTGCCAGAAAAAAGGCATTGGCTCCCAGCTCATGAACGCCTCCATCCAAAAAGCAAAAGCACTCGGATTCAGGGCCGTCATCATTTTCGGCAGCCCGGCATACTACCACCGTTTCGGTTTTGTCAATGCCCAACAGTACGGCATTACCACCCCGACCGGCGACAATTTCGATGCCTTCATGGCGCTGGAATTATATGACGGCGCCCTCCAGGGAATCTCGGGCAAATTTTATGCAGACCGTGTTTTCGAGATAGACAATCAGGAACTCGAAGCCTTCGACAAACACTTCCCCTACAA
>DLFY01000237.1:0-360 GCA_002482415.1 Phycisphaerales bacterium UBA7708 | reverse complement strand
CCCTTTTCCTGTATACTTGTATACTGACATACCTGTATACCTTATTTGTATTCCTGTACAATTGTATTCCTGTCTCCCTGTCTTTTTGATTTTTACCCCGTGCCCGCCCTGATTTCCATAGGGTGCGACCCGCGGTCGCCCTTATCGCTCAATTCTCCCTTTCCCTTCCCGCCGCGTGGCATGGTCTGACATTGTCAGGCCATGGTGCGACACCCCGTGCTAATCCAACAGTAGGGGCAATCCCCCCGTGGTTGCCCTTTTCCTGTATACTTGTATACTGGCATACTTGTATTCCTGTCTTTCTGTACACTTGTATTCTTATTTTTACGTATCCCCAATCCGTGTAATCTGTGAAATCTG
>DLFY01000011.1:667-7527 GCA_002482415.1 Phycisphaerales bacterium UBA7708 | reverse complement strand
GATTATCTTTCTGTTGAATGATCAGCTCATTTCGTAATCGTTTATAGGCTCTGCCCAGCAGGGATTCGATGGCCGATTTCGTCCAGCCTGTCTTATTCGAAATCTCCGTATAATTCAGGCCTTCGATTTTGTGCAGGAGGAGGACCTGTTTCTGACGGGGATTAAGTGTCTGAATCGCTTTCCAGATTGCGTCAGACATATCTGTTTTTTCGGTTTGGACAAACTCTTTATTCCTGTCTGTATGCCTGGTTTCTTCCTGATGGTGAAGCATTGTTTGAGTCCGCTGTGATTTGCGTTTTTCATCCATGCATAAATTGACAACAATCCGGTACAGCCAGGTGGTAAACTCGGCCTCGGGTTTGTATTTTTCCGCCCCCTGATAAACCCGAAGAAAGGCTTCCTGGCATACATCCTCGGCGAGATTCCATTGTCCCAGAATTCGGTATGCCAGCGCCAATACCCGCTCTTTGTGCCGCAAATACAGTCGGCCCAGCTCCGAGGTATCGCCCCGGGCAATGGCTGTCATCAGCTCGCAGTCATCAGGAGGTGTCTTTCCTGGATGCTCGATAATTATTCCCATAAGATCATTTCACTGGCTTAAGGATTAATTCGTTCCATCCAATGACCTGCAAAAATCATCAGATCTGCCAGGTTTACGGAACCCATCTTGTCGATATCCGTTCCTTGACAGTAAATATTGGACGGGTCACAGTTCTGGAGCATCCAGGTCTTTGCCAGCATGACGTAATCGAGCATGTCCACATCGCAATCATGGTCATAGTCGCCGGCAAGTTTGGTTGAAAAGACCCAGACAGGTCCCGGCGTCTGCGCGCAACTGGTTTTGGTGACGACTTGCCAGAAGTACGTTGTGCCGCAAGTGAGCATATTTGTCTGGAACCAGGGACGCGGATTATCGGCAGAGATTAATTCCATCGTATCGGGACTTGTTCCGAGATAAACATTAAAGACTGGAATTAAGCCGCTGAATTCGGTTGTGCGTGTTGCCTGTTCCCATTCCGGACAACCCGTGTCGGGGCATTGTGACATCCGGTCGCAACTGCCGTCCTGAACGAAATCCGGATTTCCTGCATACAGGATGCCTTCGACCTCAAAGGTTGCCATATTAATCACCGCTGAACCTGAGTTGCCCATGAAGGTATCCAGATTCGCCTGAAAACTGCCTGATGCGAGATTGTCCTGAACCCAGGCATTGTTTGCATATTTTCGAGGCAGTCCCAGGGTATGGCCGATGACCGCAAGGGCCTGCTGGTCCGGCACTTTGCCGGTCCGGCGGGTGATCAGCGGGGCATGGGTTAAGACCTCACGATCCAGACGAATCAGTGCCCAGTCTGAATCGGCGGTCTGTACCCGGGCGATAATGCCGTTGCAGAAATAGACATCGGATTCATCCACGGTCAGAACGGGGGTTGTGGCATTGAGCATGGTGAAGCCGAATACAAAGGCCATGTCGATACAGACGCTGGAATCATCAATGCAATGGCCCGTAGTGGCCACGATATCCGGTGCAACAAGAAATGCCGTGCATACTGCCGGGGCCGGCTGGTTAATAAACGGCACATCACTGCAAAGCGTTCTTGCATAGGTATTCAGATAAGTCTGTGCAAGTGTTGTTGAGGGGATTGAAAAAGAGCCGTCAGTATTTATTGTTAAGTCCCCCAAGGGGATGATTGCCGCGGTGGAATCGCCGATAGCTTTTAGTGCCATATTGGCGACCTGGTATTCGTCTATCCGATCATCCGCACCATAGATTCCCTTTAACACAAACTTCGTTTCAAAGGTGTTCTCCAGAATGGAAGCCCCATTATTCCAGGATAGAACGGGATCTCTTACGATATCAAATGCCAAATCGGCAGGGAAGGGATTGACCGGCTCATCCAGCGGCATACAATCCGAACTGACAACCAGAGTATAATCCCCCATGGCTCCGCGGTAGCCTGCTACTCGAATCAGAATTGCAGCATCCGCTTCAAGGTAAATATCCAATCCGGATTGCTCTTCACAGAAATCATCGTTGCAGGCTAATTCAGTTCCATTGCAGCCATCATAGACGGACAGCGTGGTGTCGAATTGACTGCCGCACAAGCTGATTTCATAATTGCCGCTGATGGGGGGCGTGAATCTAAACCAGACATCCAGGGTGTCCTCTTCACCGCAGGAACTGACGGATACGCCTGTTGCGCTCCGCGTTGTTCCATGGCAGGGGATATTCAACTCCACGTCGATGGCATTGATGCAGTCGTCATTGGCCGGAGGAGGCAGGCTTTCAGTGATAAGCAAGTCATAATTCCCCATATCGCCATCATAGCCTGCGATGCGGATCCAATAAGTCTGTCCGACAGTGAGACCCAGTACGAGTTCGGACTGGCTGCCGCAACTATCATCATTGCAGCTCAATTCGCTTCCCTGGCAGCCGGAATAGACAGACAGGGTTGTATCATAGTCGCTGCCGCACAGACTGATCAGATAATCTCCGTTTTGGGAGGGTGTAAAGAGATGCCAGACATCATAAAAATCAAAATAAAATCCGCAACTGCTGCCGATACTGCCCAAAGCCCCCAATGTGGAACCCTGAAATGGAATATCTTCAAAGACTTCAATGGCATTGGTGCAGTCATCATTGACCGGCTGTGTAAATCGTTCGGTCACAACAACGACATAATCGCCGGTTTTGCCGCCTTTTCCGGCAATCCGGATGTAGTATGTCTGGCCGGCAGTCAGATACACCACGACTTCCGACTGCACATCACACATGTCGTCATTGCAGGCCAGTTCGGATCCCGTGCAACTGGTATGGATGGCCAGGGTGGTGTCAAAACTGCTGCCGCACAGGCTGATGGTGTGATAGCCGCTCCTGGCGGGTCTGAAAGTATGCCACACGTCAAGTTTGTCATTGCCGCCGCAACTGCTTGATTTCTGGCCGGTTGCACCGAGAGTCGTTCCGTAATAGGGCAGGTCCAGAGACAGGGGAATTGCATTGTTGCACAAATCATTGACGGGCTGCTGTGAATACCGCATAATATTTAAGATATAATCCCCGGCTGCTCCGTCAAAGCCTGCAACGCGGATTGCATAAGTTCTGCCGCCGGTCAGGGTTATATTTAATTTGGACTGGGAATCACAGGCGTCATCATTACAGCCGATTTCCAGTCCTGTATCATCAAATACAGCCAGGGTTGTGTCAAAACTGCTGTTGCACAGGCTGATGATATATTCGGTGGCTGCCGCCGGGGTGAACAAATGCCAGACATCATAAAAGTCGTATCCCTGGGCGCAACTGCTGTAGGTGTCTCCGGTTGCCCCAAGCGTTGTACCATTGAAAGGAATGTTTTCGAATACCTCGATCGCGCCTGCAAATTCATCATTAACAGGGGCGTCAGGTCGTTTAGCAGCCAGCAGTGTATATTGCCCCGTGGCTCCATTATAACCGGCGACACGGACTAAATACGTATATCCGGCAGTTAGACTAACCACCACTTCCGATTGAACGCTGCATAGATCATCATTGCAGACCAGTTCCATTCCTCCGCAGGCATCATAAACGGATAGCGTAGTATCAAATGAGCTGCCGCAAAGACTGAGGGTGTAATTGCCGGATTGAGAAGGGATAAAACTGTGCCAGACATCTTTGGTGTCTTTGATGGAACAACTGCTGGCTGAGGTTCCTGTTGCACCAGTACTGTTTCCGTTATAGGAAATCGACTCTGTCAGTGGGATCGCGTTCTGACATAAATCGCCCTGAATCTCAGCCTGAACAGGACAAGAAAATAAACAATAAGATAGGATTAAAATAATAACCGGTCGAGGAAGGTATAAACGATTCATGATCAACCTCCGTTTAATGCGTATTTCAGAAAATACCATCTCTCCAGCAGAGAGGGCAGCAATTCAGAAGAAAGGTTAATAAAGGTCAAATTTGTTACAAAAAAAATAAAATTCGGTGACGGCGGCAATGATTTTCTGGAAAAGTATTCAGAAATTTTGATTTTTTGCAAAAAAACATGTCCTGACCGCAGGTCTTTGACGACTCGCGGCGTTAAACAGGTAGAGTGAAGAAAAAAGGCATTGCGGCAAAACAGGATAAATAAAATTTATAATGGGTTCAGACAAAGGAAAGGAATGACAATGAGTACCAAAAAAATCGTAGCGATGTGTGTAATTCTGGGAATTCTGGCCGTTTCCGCCCAGGCGGCTCAAAAACAGCAGGCACGTCAACAAAAAAAGGCCCAGTATCAGCAGGCTCTTGTCCAGAAAGTCCAGGCACAGTATCGGTATCAAAAACAGCTTGCCGAGGAAGCGGTTCTGAAAAGCATTGTCGATGGTGGTGATGGCTACAAAGATCGGGATCGTGATCGCATCCGCGACGAGAAAAAACAGGCGGCCCAAACGGGGGAACAAAAACAGGATCGAATTCGCGATCAAAAACAGGATGGTTCTTGTCAAGATACTGATGCCGAATATGAAGCCTTCTTGAAAGCTCTGTTTGGTGATGTGGATCCCGATCAACTCCAGACCAGAACACAAACTCGTGATCAGAAAAAGACTTGCGACCAGACTTGTGAGCAAACCTGCGACCAGGTGCGCGAGCAGAAACAGGATCAGCTCCGGGAGCAGAAACAGGATGGCACATGTCAGCAAACAGTTCTGAAGGCCAATGGCGCGGGCGATCAGGACGGCACGCCGGACCAGACCAGAACCCAGACTCGTGAGCAGAAAAAGACGTGTGCTCAGACCTGTGAACAAACCTGCGATCAGGTTCGTGAACAAAAGCAGGATCAGCTTCGAGAGCAGAAACAGGATGGAACATGTCAGGAAACAGTCTTGAAGGCGAATGGTACTGGCGAGCAGGACGGCACCCCGGATCAGACAAGAACTCAAACCCGTGATCAGAAAAAAACGTGCGATGAAACTTGTGAGCCCATTCAAGACCAGAAGCAGGATCAGACTCGCGACCAAAAACAGGATGGCTCTTGTCAGGAATAGTGCCAAAGGGGCGATTTGGACTATGTATATATTCTTCCTGCCCCCAAAGTCTTATTTTAATGGCCCCTGCTGCAATGTGAGCAGGGGTCGTGTTTATGGGAGGAAATGTCAGGATACTTGCATTTGTTTATCTAAAATGTTAAAATAAAACCAAAACATCAATGAAAAGGGGATACAAAATAAATTCTGATTTTTATTGAAACAAATCAGTGCTTTGAGCACCTTTTGTGGGTGTGAAGTGATTGAACAACATGATTATAATGTGCTGGCCGAAAAGGCGATTCAGGGGCAGACTGAGGTTTTGCCGATTCTGGCAGAGTCAGTCTATGATTCACTTCGCAGCTATGTGTTTCGGATCACTTTGTCGGAGGATTTGACCGACGATATCGTTCAGGAGACGATTCTGGAAATGTATAAGATATTTGGACAATTACGGAATGGCGACCGTTTCTGGCCCTGGTTGTGCAAGATTGCCCTGAATAAGATTCGTATGCAATCCCGAACCCAGGCACGGCAAAAGCATCTCCTGCAGCAGCATGCCGAGCAACTGGCTGCGAAACCTGCAAATCTTGAAGGACTGGCCAATGTCATTCATGACGAAATCAAACAGACTGTCTTTGAGGCAGTATTAACTCTCAATGACCAGCAAAAAGCAGTTCTCTCCATGCGGTGTTATGAGAATATGCCCTATTCTCAGATAGCCCAGGTTATGGGAATGTCGGAATTGGGTGTCCGGATTTTATTTTTCCGGACCAAGAATAAACTGCAAAAGCTGCTTTTCAATTCCGGCTTTGGAAAAAAATCCTTAGTGATGGCACTGGTTTTGTTTGGAAAAATGACTGCTTCCAGTGAAGCCTCGGCTGCTCAGGTTTGCATTACATCATCCACCCTTTCTGTTGGTGCAGCCGCTGCGACCCTTGGGGCATTGACGACAAAAACAGTCTTGCTGCTGACAACCGCAAGTGTTGTTACTGTAGGTGTTGTGGCACATGAATCACTGAACGGCAATCATGCGGCACAGCCTTTGTCGAATCCATCCTCGTCCACGATTGCCCGGGACTCTGGACGCATGCTCTCTCCCTATACGGATATGGAAGGATACTATTATTATCCGCAGGGCAGCAGCGGACCGGTTATGATGCGACTGTCTGTCTCGAAAGAGAGCAAAACATATCAGGCACTTCAGAACGATAGGGGTAATTATTTATTTGACAACACCCATTCAGGTGCCGTGATTCGCAATGCCCGTTATTGGAATCCGGACTTGTCGGTCATGCAGCTTCCCACGGATAGCCCGGAACTGGAAACGTTTATCGCGGCTATCGAACACCGAAGCCCGGTTTTGCGGAGGCCTTATGCCGCTTCGAAGGCATTTTTGATTGCAGCCTCACGAACAGAAGATAAACAAGATACAACCTTCACATTACAGAATTACGATGCCCTGATGGAAGAACGGTTCCATTATAACTGGTCATCGCAATCTGCGGTAGAGGACCAANNAGAGATGCAATCCATCGCCAGGGCTGGTGTTATTTTACAATGACGGGATATTACAAAGACCAGCGTATTACGGGCCAGGGGCAAATGCCGTTCTATTACGGAATCAGCCAGACAAAACCCGCCTGGCTGTCTGTGAAAATCGGCAATCAGACCGAGTTATATGACTCTGCCGGCGGAGCATTAAAGAAAGACAGTTCGGGAATTGTGAACACGTATGGTCCAAATGCCTTTTTTGCGGGATTGAATAAATCCTGGATGGGGCTCCATTGCATTGACAGTGTCCGTCGGGATGCCGCTGCCGCGTCCGTTCCATTTCAAGCCCAATTGCTGGCCGATACCGCTGCATCGAAAGTGACGCT
>DLFY01000011.1:0-643 GCA_002482415.1 Phycisphaerales bacterium UBA7708 | reverse complement strand
GAGCAGGATTGGATTGAAAAGATTACGTTTCTGGATGCATCGGGAAATGCCTGCGGAGAGATTCTTTTTGCTTACATACAGACCAGACCGGCAGGGGGCGATATCTCCATGCCGACATCGCTGCCGAGTGCTCAAACCCCGATAAAAGAGACGGTGAACTGGATTGTCAAACTGGCTTCGGAGAGCCTGTGAGAAGGATGAAGATGGTTGAACAGGACAAGTTGAAAAGACTGTTTGCACTGCTTTGGGCAGCAGCGACAGTCTTTTTCTGTCCATGCGCACTCGCAGAGACTTCCTGTGATTTCAACGATGATGGCATCGTCAACATCCTGGACTTTTCCATATTGTCAAGGTCATGGAATAGGACTTTACCCTGGGGGCCGGATGGATTGCCGCCGCAACTGCTGGCGTACTGGCGCCTGGATATGAATGCCCAGGACAGTCAGTCGTCTTTTGATGGTGCAGCTTATGGCAGTCCGGCATGGGTCCCCGCATCGGGGGCCAAAGTGGGTTCCGGAGCGGTTTACATGGATGGGCAGGATTATATTGCCATTGATGCGGATTCATTTCCAGTTTTGGATGGCTCGTTTACCATTGATGCATGGATTAAAACGACTGAGAATAATCTACATCAAACGGTTAT
>DLFY01000125.1:4015-9527 GCA_002482415.1 Phycisphaerales bacterium UBA7708 | reverse complement strand
CCTCATCCGTACCCACGGAGTATCGTGCCATTCACTGGATGCCCTGAAGCTGGCCGCCGCTGAGCCATGGGTCGATTCCATTCATACACGAATTAATCCCTACGGACAGTCCATGGATGACACGCCGGAGAAAGTCGTACCCGTCCTTCAATTAGCCCACCAGAACGGCAAAGGCGTCGTCGGGATGAAGATCATGGGCGAAGGCAAATTCCGCAACGATGAAGAGAAAAAAAACAAATCCATCGACTTTGTATTCAACCTCGACTGCGTGGATGTGATGACCGTCGGCTTTGAAAACATCGCGGAAATGGACGATTTCGCAACGCGGGTTCGGGCAACGCCCCGCCGCAGCGCCCCGCTGTCGATTCCACAGGAGCAGACGGCTTAATCCATGATTACCTTTTCATCGCTCCAGACTATTTTAAATGCCCGCAGCGGTTCAGGCCGTGTGGTCGATATCACCATCGACGCCGTGAGTACCGATACGCGAACCATTCGCCCGGGGGAGTGCTTTTTTGCCATCTCCGGCCCGAATTTTGACGGGCATCATTATGTCGCCCAGGCTTTCGACAAAGGCGCGGTCTGTGCGGTGGTGCAGCGGGACATCGACTTGCCGCCGGCACAAAAAGACCGCCTGCTGATGGTTGACGATACGATTAAAGCCATGGGCCAACTGGCAGCATGGTATCGCAGCCAATTGCCTGCCAAAGTCATCGCCATCACGGGTTCTGCCGGCAAAACCACCACGCGGCATATCACCTATCATGTGTTAAGCAAATTCTTCCGCTGTCATCAGGCGACCAAGAGCTTTAATAATCATATTGGTCTGCCATTGACTATTCTGGCCGCCCGGCCCGAACATCAAATCCTGCTGCTGGAGCTGGGGACCAATCACCCCGGCGAAATCGGATACCTGACACGGATCGCCCGACCCGATATTGCCCTGGTGACCTGTGTCGCCGCAGCGCACCTGGAAGGCTTCGGATCGGTGGAACACATCATCCGCGAAAAGCTATCCATCAGTGAAGGATTGACCCCGGGCGGACTGTTAATTGTCAACGGCGATCAATCGGAAATCATCTGCTACACAATGAGCCTTAATCGCCCCTACCTGATGTTTGGGACGGGGTCGGCCTGTGATTTCCAGGGCCAGAATCTTAAAACGCAGGGTAACTGGGGTGAATTAACCCTTGAAGGCCTGCCCATCAAAGTTCCCATGCCGGGGCGGGCTAATTTGATGAACGTCCTGGCCGCCTGGGCTATCTGCAAAACCATGGGGATGTCACTGTCGGACTTTGCCAATGCAATCAAGGATATTGAACCGGTTGCAATGCGTATGAATATTGAGGCTATAGGCCCGATAAAAGTCATCGTGGACTGCTATAACGCCAATCCGGCCTCGATGGATAATGCCATCGACTGCCTGAGCACCCTGTCTCAAATCGACCATCAGCGGGCGGTCTTCGTGGCCGGGTGCATGGCCGAACTGGGACCGGCATCTCAGAAATTTCATTACGAACTGGGCCAGAAAGCAGCCCGCGGCGGTATTCAGTTTATTGCGGCCGCAGGCCCGTTTGCGTCCGATATTATTGCCGGTGCAACTCATGCCGGCCTCAATCCTGCACGGTGCAAAACCTTCACAGACACGCAAATCCTTTGCGATAATCTGCATGAGTTTGTCCGGCCTGCCGATATAGTATTAGTCAAGGGTTCCCGCTCGGCGGGAATGGAAAAAGCGGTTGAACAATTAAGGAAACTTTATACCTAAGCGATATCGGCAGGGATTGTCACAGGTACGGCTGAGATTCACCCGACCTTTGATGATGCCCGGGTATGATACTAAAGGACGAATGCATTGCTTTACCATCTTTGTTCTTATCTCAAGGAACTGCTGTACTATATGGGTTTTTATGCCTGGGACGATGTGCTGTTCCGGGCGATTCTGGCCGCCATAACTGCTTTTGCCATTGCGGTGCTGATGGCACCCAAAACCATTCGCTGGCTGATGCGGATGAAAATCGGCGACCGGCCGGAATTTCACCATGCGGCCTTGAATGAATTGATGCGGGAACGAGCCAACACCCCCACCATGGGCGGCATTATTATTCTGACGGCGATTGCGGGAGCTACGATACTCTGGGCAAAACTGAATAACCCGTTTATCCATAAGGCTTTATTTATCTTAATCTGGTTTGGCGGGTTGGGCGGGGCTGACGACTGGCTGAAACTGACCAGCAAAACCCGTCAGCACAGCCGCGACGGTCTGAAACCGTGGGAAAAGCTGGTGTTTCAATTCGGCGGCTCGATGCTGGTGGCATATTTCCTGTATTCGGATTTCCGGAATATTGAAGACGCCAAGATGCTATGGCTGCCCTTCTATAAATACGGCATTCCGCTGGCCACCTGGATATTTGTCATCATCAGTATTCTGTATATTTCCGCCACCAGCAACGCCGTCAACCTGACCGACGGGATGGACGGGCTGGCTTCCGGGTGCCTGGGTGTCGCTTCAACAACACTGGTCATTCTTTGCTATATTGCCTCGGAAATGATGGGGCGGACCAGTCAGATCAGTTGGGCCAGCTATCTGCTGCTGCCCCATATTCCCCAATCGGGGGAACTGTGTATCTTCTTCGGGGCACTGACGGGGGCAATTCTCGGCTTTCTGTGGTATAATTGCCATCCCGCCTCGGTTTTTATGGGCGATGTCGGCTCCCTGCCGCTGGGTGCCGCACTGGGCTACGGGGCTATTGTTACACGCAATGAAATCCTGCTGCTGGTCATTGGCGGCGTGTTTATGATGGAAATGGCCAGCGTCATGATGCAGGTGTGGTATTTTCGCTATACCGGCGGCAAACGCATCTTCCGATGCGCTCCGATTCACCATCATTTTCACCTGGCCGGATGGTCTGAACCGCAGGTGGTCGTCCGATTCTGGCTGCTGTCTGTCGCCTTTGCAGTTATTGCGTTGGGAACTCTGAAACTCAGGTAATTCCGAATCCTACAACCCGGTTTTCTCTTGACGTTCGACGAAAGTCACCCCAAGATACTGCGCACATTCTTTACAGGAGAAATGCTATGGAAAAAAAAGTGATTGTATCGCAATCGGCTCCCAAAGCGGTCGGCCCCTACAGCCAGGCCGTCATGGCCAATAATATGTTTTTTGCCTCCGGCCAGCTTGGCCTTGATCCGGCCACCGGGCAAATGGTTTATGGCGGCATCAAAGAACAGGCCCAGCAGGTCCTGAAAAATATTACCGCCCTGCTGACTGCGGCGGAATTAACCATTCAAAACGTGGTACAAGTCCAGATATTTCTTGCAGATATGGCTGATTTTGCCCAGGTGAATGAAGTCTATAAAACCTTCTTCAGCGAACCCTACCCCGCCCGGAGTACCTTTCAGGTGGCCGCCCTGCCTCTTGGTGCCCGTGTCGAAATCCAGGTCGTTGCGATGAAATAAAACATTGGTTTCACCTAATACACGACAGACTTATGCCTGATATAAAAACTACAGGCTTATCTTGCATTTTCCAACCGAAACCAGTATAGTAACTCGCTTTGGAAATTATGGTAAGAAACCTAACTTTTTTTGGAGTACACCAAAATGGGTGCAAAAGTTGCGATTGCCGGCGTGACCGGCGCAGTCGGACAGGAATTTTTGAATATCCTTGAACAGCGGAACTTTCCGATGGACAAGCTGGTCTGCTTAGCCAGCGAACGGTCTGTCGGCAAGACTATTACCTTCAAGGGAAATACATATAAGGTTGAACTGCTCACAGAAAACAGCTTTAAGGGTATCGACATTGCCCTGTTTTCGGCGGGCGGTCAGCGCAGTAAAGATTTTGCCCCTGCGGCCGCCAAAGCGGGTGCGGTGGTCATCGATAACTCCTCGGCTTTCCGTATGGATCCGGAAGTGCCGCTGATTATCCCGGAAGTCAACCCGGAAATGATTAAAAAGCATAAAGGAATTATCGCCAATCCCAATTGCTCGACCATTATTGCCAACGTCCCGATGTGGCCGCTGCATAAGGCTAATCCGATTAAACGGATGGTCGTCAGCACCTATCAGGCTGCCAGCGGCGCCGGACAATCGGCGATGCTGGAGCTGATTGAACAGGCCAAGGAAGTGCTGGCCGGCAAACCTGCGACCACCAAAAACCTCAAATATCAGTTGGCCTTCAACCTGTACTGCCACGACTCCAAGATCGGCCCCAACGGGTATAACGAAGAAGAAGTCAAGATGGTCAAAGAAACTCGCAAAATTTTCAATTGTCAGAGTATCGCCATCACTGCGACCTGCGTGCGTGTACCGGTGCTGCGGGCACACAGCGAAAGCATCAACCTGGAATTCACCGATCCGATTACGCCCGCCCAGGTCAAAGACCTGCTGAGCACCGCCCCCGGCGTCGGCATCATCGATGACCGCGAGAAAAATCGCTTCCCGATGCCGGCTATCGATGCGGCAGGCAAGGATGACATCTATGTCGGCCGCATTCGGCAGGATGAATCGATTCCGGACAATCGCGGAATCAACCTCTGGGTATCCGGTGACCAGATTCGCAAAGGTGCGGCATTGAACGCCATCCAGATTGCGGAAAAACTATTATAACCCAACAGTGATCAGAGTGATTCAAAGGCCGGGCTTTGACCCGGCCTTTTCTTTGTCGGACGATATGGCCTTACGCAAAATCAAACTGGTGATTCAATACGATGGTACCTGCTACCACGGCTGGGCCGCTCAGCCTGGGATGCCGACGATTCAGGGCACCATTTGTCAGGCCATTGAAAAACTGACCGGCATCACGGTTGATGTACAGGGGTCGTCGCGCACAGACGCAGGCGTTCACGCCCTCGGGCAGGTTGCTGCATTTAACATCGATAGTCCCGTACCGACAGAGAACCTTGTCCGTGCATTGAATAATCTGCTGCCTGACGACATCGCAATTCTTCAGGCTATTGAAGTCCCCGACACCTTTGACTCCATCAGCAATACCCAAAGCAAAATTTATCGTTATACGATTTACACCGGCTCGATTCGGCCCGTGATGCAAATCCGCTATTGCTGGCATCGCCCCGGCTCTCTTGATGTTGCAGCGATGACCGAGGCTGCCTCGGTGCTGGTCGGAACACATGATTTCAAGTCGTTTGCCTCCGCCGGCGACCAGCGGCTCAGTTCCGTGCGAACCATCCTGAAATGCAATGTGCACAGCGAAGGTGAATTCATTTATTTCGATGTACAGGCCGACGGGTTTCTGTACAATATGGTGCGTAATATCGTCGGCACGCTGGTCGAAGTCGGTCGAGGGCGCTGGACGACGGCGGATATTCAGCGGATTCTGGCCGCCCAAAACCGGGCCGAAGCAGGACCTATCGCCCCGGCAAGCGGATTATGTTTGTTGGAAATTTTCTACTAAGCGTATGCGAATTGTACACATTATTACCCGACTGGTTCTGGGCGGTGCACAGGAAAACACCCTGATCACCTGCCGTCTGCTGGCTCAGCGAGGCCACGA
>DLFY01000125.1:982-3999 GCA_002482415.1 Phycisphaerales bacterium UBA7708 | reverse complement strand
CCTGCGCTGGGGCCGGAGGGAGGACTATTTAACTGGACTAAGGATGCCGGTTACGAGGTCATCGTTCTGGACTCCATGCGACGGGCAATTCTACCGGGCAAGGACGTCCTGACCTATCTGCAGCTTAAAAGTCTGCTGCGAAAACTTCAGCCTGATATTATTCATACACATTCGGCCAAAGCGGGGATTCTGGGCCGCTGGGCAGGACATGCCCTCAAGGGCCAATTGGAATCGGGGCCGCAAAAACCGTATGTCGTTCACACGATTCACGGGCTGGCCTTCCATGACTACCAAAGCCGCCTGTTGAATTGCGCCTATATTGTCGCGGAAAAATCCGCCGCAAAATGCACAGACGCCTTTATCACCGTCGCCGATGTCATGACCGAAAAATCGCGCGCCGCCGCCATCGGTGTCGATAAGCCTTATACCACCGCCTATTCGGCGATTGACGAAGACGCTTTCCTGCAAAAACCAGCCGACGACGACATCAAAGCCTTCCGCCGCAAATACGGTATCAGCGATCAGGCCGTGGTCATCATCACCGTCGCACGTCTGGCAGAACTCAAAGGCCACGACTATATCATCGAATCCGCCAAGCGGCTGGCGGCCCGATACAAGGACTGCTGCTGGCTGTTCGTCGGCGATGGTGCTCTGACTGAACGCATCAAAAAACAAATCCGCATGGCCAGTCTCGGCTATCGCATCAAGCTGACCGGCCTGCTCCAGCCCGAACAGATTCCATTAGCTATTCACGCTTCCGATATTCTGGTGCACTGTTCACTGCGGGAAGGACTGGCTCGCGTCCTGCCTCAGGCAATGCTGTGCGCCAAACCGGTGGTCAGCTTCGATATTGATGGTGCCAAAGAAGTGGTCAATCCTTCCACCGGCTTTTTGATTGAGCCGCAGGATATTGACGGACTGGTGGATGCCTGTGCGAAACTGATTGAAGACCCCCAACTGCGGCAGCGTCTTGGTCGAAACGGCCAAAACAGCGTCACCGAAAAATTCGCCCCCCAAACCATGGTCAACACCATCGAAGCTGTATATCAGCAGCTTATGTCCGGCCGATAAATACCTCTCCGCCGAACATCATCCATGACTACTTAACAAGCGACACGATGGCATTAACGCTCTTAAGCGTCGCGCCCTGATTCTGACGGATGATTTTTTGTCCTGCTGCGGCAATCGCTGCGGCAAAATCGGGATTGGTCAGGCACTTGCGTGTGATGTCATACAGTTGTTCTGCATCCTGCACTTCCAGTGCACCATTACCCTCCAGAAGCACTTCCACGGTCTGCTTGAAATTGAAGGTGTGCGGCCCGAACATCGTGCATTTACCCAGTGCGGCAGGCTCCATCATATCCGACCCGCCCATCGGACACAGCGTTCGCCCCACAAAGACCAGCGCGGAAAGCCCATAGAATTTCTTGAGGTCTCCCATCGTATCGCCCAGGATAATCACAGGCTTGATGTCGGCTGTGCCATTGTGTTCTTTGAGCCGGCTGTAACGAATAAAGGTAAACCCGGATTGGTCGATCAGGTCGGCCACTTCATTAAACCGTTCCGGCTTGCGGGGAACAATCGCCAGCCGCAAATCCTCAAATGGAGCCTCTTTCTTAAGCCGGCTGAAAACCTCCAGGGCAATTTGCTCTTCCCCTGGCCCGGTCCCGCCCAGCGTCCACAGCCGGTCGGCACCCAGACGAATCTGCTCAGCCAGTCTTTCCGCCCCGGCCACAACGCCGTCAGTCTGGGCAGTGTCATATTTGAGCGAGCTGGTGACAATCACCCGTTCCGGGTTGCATCCGAGGGCGATAAATCGTGTAGCATATTCCTGTGTCTGAGGCAGCACAAGGGATACCTTGTGGAACATGGGGGCAATCAGCTTACGGATTTTCAGATATTTCGGGAAGCTTTTGTCGCTTATCCGACCATTGACCACGACCACCGGAACCTTGTGCTGCTGAGCCAGAGATGCCAGATTGGGCCAGACTTCCAGTTCCATCAGGAGAATAATATCCGGATGGAGATTATCGAAAGCCTTTTTCATAATCCACGACAAATCGAACGGAAAATAAAAGACCGAATGCTGCTTATCGTACAGGGTACAGGCACGGGCAAGCCCCGTATCGGTCGTTGAGCTGATGACAATTTCATAATCCGGCAAGGCCGTTTTCAGGCCGTCAATCAGCGTCCGGGTGGCGTTGACTTCCCCGACGCTGACGGCGTGAATCCAGATGCATTTTTTGTCCGGATATTTACGCGAAATCTTGCCCAGACGCTGGGCCCAGCCGCAGCGATAACGCTTCTGGGCAATCATACGGTAAATAATCACCGGGCCATATAAAATAAGCCCGATAAAATATGCAATATTAGTTAAGAAACTCACCATGTGATGTTCATTCCTTAAATTCGATTTAATTAAGGTGTTATCATACCTGTCTGCACAAGATTTGTAAAAGCAAAACTATACCCGGAAAACTCAGGAATGAAAGACAGATAATCACCGGGAAATCCCTTGTTTATCCGTAACTTCTCTGCACAATCGAATTGTCATCTACAATTAAAGACACATTGTATCGAATAATAAATGTGAATAAAAGGGCTTTTATTCTGCGATGGTTTTTAGTACAATTGTTTCTTCTTATAGGTACATAATGGCTTTGTATTGTCGCCATTAAGAAAACAGGAATGACCCGTATCGGAGGTAAATCCATTGAGTCATTTATTAAGCGGAAATCAGGCCATCGCCCGCGGCGCTTATGAAGCGGGAGTTACCGTGGCCACGGGGTATCCGGGAACCCCTTCAACGGAAATTCTCGAGAATACTGTCCAGTATAAATCGGATATTTATTGTGAGTGGTCGCCCAATGAAAAGGTTGCATTCGAAGTAGCGGCCGCAGCATCCTGTGCAGGGGCACGAACCATGGTCACGATGAAACACGTCGGCCTCAACGTGGCCGCCGATCCCCTGATGACCCTCAGTTATCTGGGGGTTGAAGGCGGCATGGTTATCGTCG
>DLFY01000125.1:0-965 GCA_002482415.1 Phycisphaerales bacterium UBA7708 | reverse complement strand
GCAGACGACCCGGGGATGCATTCGTCGCAGAATGAGCAGGACACCCGCAATTACGCCAGGTTCGCCAAGATTCCCGTTCTGGAGCCGGCCGACAGCCAGGAAGCCCTCGATTTTGTGAAACTCGGCATTGAACTTTCCGAGCAATTCAAGACCCCGGTGATTTTACGCACCACCACCCGGGTCAGCCACTCCCGCAGCATCGTCAAATTCAGCGAGCGGCAAACCAATCCGCGGACCATCGGGCTTGAGAAAAACCCGGCCCGTTTTGTGCCCGTACCGCTGTGGGCCAGGGAAATGCGAAAGACCGTCGAAAAACGCATCCACGACCTGCAGGCTGCTGCGGTGCAATCCAGGGCTAACCGCATCGAATGGCGCGACAAATCGCTGGGCATCATCACGCACAGCGTCGTCTATCAATATGTCCGCGAGGTCTGGCCGGAAGCCTCCGTGCTGAAGCTGGGCTTTGCGTATCCCTATCCGGATGAGCTGTTCAAACAGTTCGCCGCCGGCGTCCAAAATCTTTTGATTGTCGAAGAGCTGGACGACTTCCTCGAAGAACACATCAAGGCTCTGGGCATTGCATGCAAGGGACACGATGTGATTCCCAATATCGGCGAGCTGTCCATCACGACACTGGAAGCCTGCCGGGCCAAAATGGAAGGCCGGCCCATTGCGGCTATTCCGGAACCTAAATACGCCAAAGACCTGCCGGCCCGTCCGCCGGTGCTGTGTCCGGGCTGTCCGCATCGCGGCATCTTTTATGCTCTCGGCAAACATGACGTCATCGTCACCGGCGACATCGGATGCTACAGCCTGGGTACTTTCAAGCCGCTCAATCGACTGGACATCATCCTGTGCATGGGCGGCGGTATCTCGATGGCTCAGGGTCTGGACAAGGCCGGCGAGAAACGCAAAGTCGTCGGCATGGTCGGCGATTCAACCTTCTTCCATTCCGGCATCACCGG
>DLFY01000324.1:5082-6720 GCA_002482415.1 Phycisphaerales bacterium UBA7708 | reverse complement strand
ACACCTAAATGTATAAAACATAATATTTAGCAAATATCTTACCCTGCCTATGGAAACTTTTCCTTATACGAATCAGATCGGCATCGAACCGACATCTACTTCCGTGACAGGGAAGTCCTTTACCAATTAAGTTACTAATTCTAGGAGACAAGAGATTCGAACTCTTAAAAGCAATAGCTATTGAGTTTACAGCTCAACCCTTCTTNNTCCTTTATATAATATATAGTGTATATTATATATTTATTATTATTGTTAATATTTAATTAATCCCGTGCAACTTCCACTACACGAACCGTATTTCGACTTAACACTAATTAGAGCCACGCATACGAAGATCCCTAATAAAAGAATATATAAAATCTATTTATTTTTTTTACTTATTATTAAGAAAGCAAACTTATTGCGCATGCTCCTTTCAGCATGTGACGAGTGGTTAGTACCAATCCAAGGTATATTCACCGTGACATGGTGATTCACGATTACTAGTAATTACTTATTCATATAGTCGAATTTCAGACTACAATCCTTAAAATTTATATCCTATTTTTTGAGATTAGCTTAAATTCACATTTTTGCATCTCTTTGTCTAGGAATATGTGGCACGTCTATAGCCCACAATATCAAGGCCATGATGACTTGTCTTTGTCCCCTTTTTCTCCAAATAATGGATAAATGCTTTATAGTAAATTAAAAAAATAAAGCCAGGGATTACGTTAATTTCATGTAAACCACAGTTTCACAACATTAACTGGAAACAGCCGTGCAACTCCTGTAATATAATTATTCAAATTGTGGTAAGGTTTTTCGTGGATCATCGAATTAAACAACATACTTCACTACTGATGTCAGAAACGGTCTAGTGATTTCAGTTCCTGCGTTGCCACATTACTCTTGAGGTGAAATGCTTACACTTTCATTTATAGACCAGACCAAATTATTCTGACCTATGGCATTCATCATTTACTGCAAAGACTACTAGGGTATCTAATCCTGTTTGTTCTCTGTGCCTTCGTCCTTCAACGTCAGTTTCTACATAGAGGGCTGCCTTCGCCTTTACAGAGTCCCTTTGGTATCACTAAATTTCATCTCTCCTCCTCAAGTACTGCCCTCTTACATAAAACTCTAGTCAAATACTAACGATATAAAAAGCTATTTTGACCGTTTGGGTACCCTTTAAACCTAATTAAGATGAATAACACTAGTCTCTTACGTATTACCGCGACTGCTGGCACGAAGTTAGTCGTGACTTCCTCTGGGGCTGATCAACCTTACGGCTTTCGAGCCCCTGACAATAGTTTACATCCCGAAGGACTTCATCCTATACGCGGCGTCGCTGGGTCAGGCTTTCGCCCATTGCCCAATATTCCCCACTGCTGCCTCCCGTAGGAGTCTGGNNGTATTACCGCGACTGCTGGCACGCAATTAGTCAAGACACGATATATATACTGTCATTATCAATATATAAACAAAGCTTCATTAAATTCTAATAGAGTGTTATAAATATAAATTATAATATTATAATTATAAGACTTATCACTTCTCCAAGTTGCCAGTTCAGCCGTTAGGCCATTGACCAAGATTCCTCACTGCTGTACTAACTTGCATTGGGGTTTTTTCAGACCCAATGTGGTCGATCAA
>DLFY01000324.1:0-5068 GCA_002482415.1 Phycisphaerales bacterium UBA7708 | reverse complement strand
AGCCATTACCTCACCAACTAGCTGATAGGAGATAGGCCGCTCTCGCGCCGATAAATCTTTGATCAGCAATCCTGCAATCACTGATATCATCCGGTATTACCGTTCCTTTCGGAACGCTATCCCGAAGCACGAGGTACGTTACCTATCTATTCCTCACCCTTTCGCCACTATACGATCTCTCGGTTACCCAATTGACCGTATCGTTCGACTTGCATGTCTTAGCCACGCCGCCAGCGTTCATTCTGANNCTGAGCCAGGATCAAACTCTTCAATTTGTATCCTTGACTTCCGTCCTTACGGACGGCAATCTTTTTCGCAATCACCAACTCAAACTCGCTCACGCAACGAGAACTCAATTGGTGAACCGAGACCTGGCGTCCCGGCATGAGATTTTTACACCTTAATTGGTTTTTTAAAGTTCTTAAGGGTCTTGTCGTGATCCCTTAGAACTAACGTTCTCGCTGCTTTAATATGGCATTAACTGTTTACTTTTCAAAGAGCACTCTTCTTTCGACTCGGGACAAACTCTATCGACTTAGTCGACTCATTTCCTTTGTCGAAATAATAAGCGGTCAAGTCTGGCTTCTTAAGGAAGCCTTTTCCTTGCCCGCCTGAGAGAGTACATCATAGCTAAAAAAACTTGGCCGTCAACNNAATTTTTTTTAGCTCTCTGTACCCCTCGGGTTCCAAAGAGAAGGGGGAGTTTATCCATCCGGCCGCCCCTTGTCAAGGCCTTTTCAAATAAATTTTTCATATATGACGTAACTGCTTAATATAAATATATTTACGATTCACAAAAATTTACAGACATCCCTTTTTCTGTATCCGATTTAAAAAATTCGTTCTATTCCGATACCACAATTCCATAAAGAAATGATTCATTTTTTTCTCTTTGACGGTATGATGGCGATTGGTGAATTTTAATTTTAAGAACAATACCTGTTGTGCCGGGAGCAGAACCATGCATCAAAACAGAGGATTTGCAGCGATTTTGGGGCTTTTAATCGTCATTGCCATCGCCATGATGCTCTATTTCATGGACCTCAAAGCCATTTTTGGCCCGTCCGGGCAATATATGGAACGCCCTGCTGCCATAGAAGATCACCCCTGGCAACTGGAAGATCTCTTAATCGGCCCGGACAAGAACGTTCCGTCCCCTCGAAAAGGACAGCCGGAACTGCTTGAACCCATCCACATCAAAGCTCCTGTACATCGCAACGATGCTCCACGAGGCCAGGTCACGCTGTCTTTCGGCAAAGACTGCCGCGTTGCCGCCGACTGGGCCGCACAGTATGAATCCGACAAAAAAACAATCACCATCGAGTCGCATCTGAGCGGCAATGTCGTCCCGTCAAAAGAATATGCCGATGCCCGGGGCAATACCGACAAGACACGCCTGTTTTTTATTGCCAAAGGCCCTTACACTCAGACGACACACCTGCCGGATAAAACCATACACTCCGAACAGGGAACCGCCTATCTCCTTGGCTGGCTGCGTACCGACAACACCGCCGCCGGCACCCTGACCATCACCACCGATCAGTCATGGTCGGCCCAGTATCCTTTTATGTCGAATCCATCAAATCAATCGCTGCGGTAGCCTCGCTTTTCGGAATTCCCGGCAATGCCGTCTGGATTCTTTGCAGACTTTGACTACAATGGAGGCAAACAACGAAAGGATGCTGTGGATGACAAAGACGTGTATCGATATAAACGGGCCGTGGGAATTTCGGGAGTACCCCGAAACCGCCCGCAAAATGGCCGATCTCGATGAAGGCCGATGGCTGACAACATCGCATCCGGAATCCGTCTTTTTGAGTCTTGCCGAAGCCGGCATCCTGCGGATGGAGGATGTCTATGCCAGCCCCGAGGCCTTTGGCTGGGTCGCAAAGCAGGCCTGGATATTCCGCACCGTCTTTGACACTGGCCCCGAAGAGGTTCCGACAAACCATACCGAGCTGGTTTTGGAAGGACTGGACACCCTGACCCGGATATGGCTCAACGAAAAGAAAATCGGCGGCACAGACAATGCTTTTATTGCTCATCGCCTGGATGTCGGCACTGCGATTCGCCCCGGCCGCAATACCCTGCTGATTAAATTCTGTCCGCCGCAGGAGCACGCCCAGCAGCTCATCAGCAAATATGGCTCGCCTAATGATCCATCGGTCTGCAATCCGGACCGTGTGTTTGTTCGAAAATCCCAGTGTCAATTCGGCTCTGCGATGGGGCCGGCGCTGCTGGACTGTGGCATTACTGGCCCCGTTCGTCTTGAACGGATTCCTGCCGCGGATCTGGCGGATATCCATGTTCGCACCATCGACTGCAATTCGCACTATGCCGATATGCGTATTGCCGTTTCGGTTCGTCGATGTTCTGCCGTCGGAATATCCCTGCAATGCCGGCTGACCATCGAGGGCGGTGACCAGCCGCAGACTCACCTCATCGACCTGGGAACCAACGATACCCACGCAGCCGTCATCCGCATTCCCAATCCGAAACTGTGGTGGCCGCGGGGTTACGGCAGCCCGCACTTATACACACTCCGGGCCGACCTCGTCGCGGCCGACCAGACATTCGACAGCAGACAGCAGTCGTTCGGCATACGCATGATCCGCATCCTTCGGACAAAAGATACGCAATCCGCCGGCTTCGGCATCGAAATCAATCAGCAGCCCATCTACATCAAAGGCATCGTCTGGCTGCCGGTCAGTCTGTATGCCGACAAGACCGATCATGCCAAAACCACCCGGCTGATTGACGCCCTGGCCGACACCCATATCAATATGATTCGTATCTGGGGCGGCGGAACTTACGGGGACGACCATTTCTATAATTTATGCGACCGGATTGGAATTCTGGTCTGGCAGGATTTCATGTTCGCTTCGGCCTGCTATCCGGATTACGAAGGATTCAGCGAACAGGTCAGCCGTGAAGCACAGGCGGTTATCCTGCGGCTCCGCAATCATCCCTGCCTGACGGTCTGGTGCGGCAACAGTCATATCGACAGTCTTTGTCAGTCCGGCAAAATCAGCAGAAATAAAAAATCCGCGTCCAAAGAACTTTTCACTCAACTGCTGCCCGATCTGCTGGCCGAACTGAATCCCGATTGTGACNNGTGACTATCTCCCGTCGGCACCCGAGCCGCACCTGCCCGGCAAAGCTCCCGCCGTCACGGATTTATGGCAAAGCTGGAATGAATACAAACCGATGGAGTCATGGATGCAGGAACCGCTGCCGCCGTTTGTGGTCGAGACCGGCTTCCAGTCCCTGCCGTCACAGGAAACCCTCCGTATCGCCTGCCCGGACGAAGAACAAACCCTTGCCGGCCCGGGAGTGGAAAAACTGAATTATCACACCGAAGGCATGCAGCGGCTGGCCCGCTTTGCCAGCGACTACTTTGCCCCCCCCGGTAATCTTGCCGAACAGATTTATCAGACCCAGCTCGTTCAGGCAAGATATGCCAGGCAGATTGTCGAAACCCTGCGGGCCAATAACACCATCAATCGAGGAATCCTCCTCTGGTCGGGCAATGATTTCTGGCCCGCGGCGGGATTTTCCATGCTGGATTTTCAGGGCCGCCCCAAGGCATTGTATTTTTATGCCCGGCGGTTCTGGGCTTCTGTATTGATCTGCCTGGGCCAAACAGGTCCCGCCCGCAACGGCTATATCGTCAACGACACCCCGTCCCCGCTGACAGCTCAGGCCCGATTCCAACTGCTGGACATCAAGGGCGGCATCCTCGACCAAAGCCAGTCCCCGGTATCCGTCAGCCCGTACAGTACGGCATCCATTACACTGCCGCGCGACCTGCTCAATCCCGTTTGCCCGGAAAAATCCATTCTGCACATGGCTGTCTATCAGGAGGATGTACTGCTCAGCGAAAACACGTACCTGTTTACCCCGGATAAATACGCCCGGCTTCGCCCCCTGGATATGGATATCACCGTCGAGTCCATCGACCGCCGGAGCCTGCACTATACCCTGCAGAGCCGCTGGTTTGTCAAGGACCTTGAAATCGTCCTGGATCCGTCGGCCGCCCTGAGTGACAACTTTTTTGACATGCTGCCCGGACGTCGCTACCAAGTCCGGGCTGAATTCCCGGAGTGTGCCCCCGACATCCGACACCCCCTTATCCTCCGCTCGTCCTGCAGAGCATAAAAAACGCCGCCCTGTTCTTCAGGACGGCGTTGAATACTGCTCTTGCTTGAAATTCTTCGTTTCACAGCGGCGTTGGGATATACAGCCGCATCACTGCCCGCTTAGTTCATCAAGGGCATCCCCATCGGCGCCATCATCGTATCCATCTGGCCGGTCGTTTTCGTCATCTCCTGCTTGACGGCATTATACTCGGCGGTAATCTCTCTGGGCCAGAATTGTCTGCGCGCCGCCATCGAAACCATCTGGTTATTCTCATCAATATAAAGCATCATCGGATAGGCCCTCTGGCGATAATTCGTTCCCAGCCAGTCCTGCGTATTGAAGATATCCACCAGCATCGTGCCCGTGGCAAAATCCACAAGCAGCGGAGCGCCGGTCTCCATGCCGCCCATCATTCCAGGCTCCATAAGCATCATTCCGCCAGCCTGACCGCCGGCCGTCTTGGGTTTGGTTTCAATCGCCTTGCCAATAACCTGGCCGGGCTGAACTTCAAAATTTTCCGTCCGCCATTGCCCCATATAATATTTATAGATTTCAACCTTGACGCCGGAATTGTTGGCCAGGACATCCATCGGGAACATGTGCAGCATTTTGGGAACCTTAACAGGCTCCGGTAATTCCGAATACGAGCTCCACAGCACGATATGACTCTGGTATTGCTTGCTGTCCGGGGCAAACCAGTTCTTTCCGGCAATCGGATTGAATACGCCGTAACGGACACGATACTGATAGGTCGCTCCGGGCCTGGCCGAATCGTCATGAATCCAGACCAGAACATCTTTCAGGGTATTGATTTTGGTTCTGTCGGTGATCATCGCTGCATTGGAGTCCCGTTCCACATCCTGCTGCGTGCGAACCGGCCGGGCGGGACGCTGCGGCTGCACTCCGCCTTCCATCCCCATCATCGGAT
>DLFY01000235.1:5490-10309 GCA_002482415.1 Phycisphaerales bacterium UBA7708 | reverse complement strand
TATAGCCAATCTATCCGTCCTGACTCCTAAAAGCAAGCATTCAGATGGGATAAAATTTACCCATAAAGGTTTGTTTCCAGACGTATTCTATTATATACTAACAGCGGCAGATTGCTCAAAATGGATGAAGTATAGTGGAAAATACAAGCAAGACAAAAACAGCCGAACAAATAGGTTCTGAACTGGCAAGGCAGGTCAAAGGCGACGTCCTGATTGATATCTATAATCGCGTCGCCTTCAGCACCGATGCCAGTATCTACAGTATCCGCCCCGAATGCGTCGTTGCCCCCAGGGATGAAGCGGATGTCGTGGCGGTTATCCGTTATGCATACCAGAATACCATTCCGATTGCCCCGCGCGGCGCCGGCAGCGGTCTGGCGGGCGAATCGCTGACCACCGGCATCGTTATCGATTTTCGCCGCTATATGAATCAGATTATCAATATCCGAAATGACGGCCAGACAGTGGTCTGTCAGCCGGGCGTGATTCTCGACCGGCTCAATCAGCAACTGGCACAATTCAAAAAGAAAATCGGTCCCGACCCCTCCAGTTCCAACCGGGCTGTCATTGGCGGTATCGTCGCCAATAATGCAACCGGTGCCCACTCGCTCCAGTATGGCTATATCGCCGGCTATGTCCGCCGCATCCGTGCGGTGCTCTATGACGGCTCCGTGGCCGAACTGACCAATGACATGCTGCCGGAGGATATTGAAAATCCGACCATGCGAACGATGGCCCGCCAGTGCCTCGAATTGCTGGACGGCCAGGAAGAGCTGATTGCCAAATCCCAGCCCAAAACCCGGCGCAACCGCTGCGGCTATACGATTCAGAATATCTGTTCCAAAGGACGAATCGACCTGGCGCGTCTGATGGCCGGTTCCGAAGGCACGCTGGCAGCCTTTACCGAAATTGAACTGGCCACTGTGGATGTTCCTGCCGTCGCGGGCCTGCTGCAGTTGGAATTTGATGCGTTCGAGAAAATGGCTCAGGCCGTTCCGATTATCGTACAAACCGGAGNNGAATTAATGGACCAGCGGCTGATGACCATGGCCCGCCATGCCTTTCCGCATTATCAGAATGTCCTGCCGGAAAATTGTGTTGCGACGCTGCTGGTTGAGCATGTCGGCGACACCACCGAACAGGTCAAGGCGAAGATTCAAAACACCCTGAACGCAGCCCGGAACCTCTTCACCGGATGGATGGAGGCGCTTGACGCTGAACGTCAGGCCAGACTCTGGAAGAGCCGCAAGGACGCCGTCCCGCTTCTCAACCGCGAGAAAGGCCCCAAGCACCCTGTTGCGTTCATCGAAGATGTCTCCGTCGAGCCAGGCAAACTGGATCGTTACGTTGCGGGGCTGGAAGGCCTGTGTAAAAAATACGATATCCCGATGGCCTTTTACGGTCATGCCGGCGATGGCGAACTGCACATTCGTCCTTATCTCGATTTAACCAGCCCCGACGATATCAAGCGGATGCGGGAAATTGCCGAGCAGGTCTTTGAGCTGGCCTGGTCACTGGGCGGCTCCATCAGCGGTGAACATGCCGACGGTCTGGTTCGCGCCCCCTATATCGAACGCCAGTATGGCAGGGACTATTACCGTCTGCTGGCTGCAATCAAGAAAATCTTTGACCCGTCCGACATCTTCAATCCCGGCAAGATTATCAATCCCGATCCGGATGTCATCGAAAAGAATCTGCGTGGACTGGAACTGGCCGGAGCAAAAAATTTCCAAACGGATTTATATTTTGGGCCAAATCAATATCGCTGCGAAATCGATCAATGCAACGGCTGCGGTGTATGTCTGGCCGCGGGAGCAGGGAGGATGTGCCCGGTCTTTCGGGCGATGGATGAAGAACTGGCCAGCACTCGTGCCAAGGCCAACCTGTTGCGAAACTACATCGGCGGCCTGTTGGACAAGCAGCACGACTTCCAAATCAGCCAGTTCCGCAAAATCCTCGGTCTGTGCGTCAACTGCAAAATGTGCTCGGTGGATTGCCCCGCGGGTGTCGATATGTCCGGCCTGATTATCGAAGCCCGTGCCCAGTTGGCCCGTCACGCCGGCTTTTCCGTCACCGAGCTGGCCCTGTCCAACAACCGCTGGATGAGCATCCTGGCCAGCACGTTTGCCCCATTGAGCAACTGTATAATGAATTGGCCCATCACACGCCTGCTTCTGGAAAAGACGCTCGGTTTTGACCGCAGCCGACAATTGCCCGCCTTCCAGCGCGGCAGCTTCATCAGCAAAGCCCGGCGGTTTTTACAGCAGGGCGGCTCCGTGTCGAACCCTGCGGACAACGTCGTCTATTTCATCGATTCCTATGCACGCTACAACGACCATGCACTGGGCCTTGCCGTCCTGCAGCTTTTACGGCATTGTCATGTCCATATTGATATTCCCGACCAGCGTCCCGCACCCTTGCCGGCCTATGTCTATGGCAATCTCAAACAGGCCCGCCGGGATATGGAATACAACCTGAAGACGTTGATGCCGTATGTGGACAAAGGCTGGAAAATCATCTGTTCCGAACCCAGTGCTGCGATGTTCCTCAAGGAAGAATTGCCGCTGCTGATGGATACCCAACAGGCCCGAAAAACAGGCGCCGCAACCGTCGAACTGATGGATTATCTCAAAATGCGCCATGCCGCAAGGCCCTGTCTTAAGGCCGGCAATGCAGAGAGCCGGAAATTCTATTACCACGCCCCATGCCACCTCAAATCCATGAATGGTGCCAAAACCACGCTTCAGATGTTTAGTCAACTGGGAGTCTCCGTGACAGACCTCAACGGCGGCTGCTGCGGTCTTGCAGGGACGGCGGGCATGCAGGCCAAGAATCGCACCCTCTGTGATGATATCGGCGGATTTCTCAGGGAAACGATTGACCGGGCTAATCCGGATGTTATACTGACAGAATGTGCCGCCTGTAAAATGCAGATTGAGCATTTGACAGGCCGCCGCGTTGTCCATCCAGTTAAGCTCCTTGCTCAATGGCTTGAATAATCTGAATCGCAGGAGGTGAGCCTATGAAAGAGGCGGTGTTATGGGAAAAACAAGAAGGGCAAAAGGTCCTGTGCAAGCTGTGCCGATGGAATTGTGTCATTGCCCCCGGCGCCTTGGGACGCTGTCGTGTCCGTACAAATATTGACGGCATCCTTTATTCGCTCAATTACGATAAAGTCTGTGCCGCTGCCGATGACCCCATCGAGAAAAAACCGTTGTTCCATTTTTTTCCCGGCTCGCAGGCGTTTTCCATCGCCGCCCCCGGCTGCAATTTCCAGTGTGTCTTCTGTCAGAACTGGCAAATCAGCCAGACCCCCTATAAAAATCAAATCGACGGCAGCGATTACAGCGCCGAACAAATCATGAATGCCGCTATCGACACCGGCTGCAAAGGTATGGCCTACACCTACACCGAACCGACGGTATTCATGGAACGCTGTACTGAGACGGCTATTCTGGCGAAACAGCGTGGATTGTACAATGTTTTCGTCAGCAACGGCTATATGAGCATAGAGGCCATCGAGTGGATGCGTCCATGGCTGGATGGCATTAACGTGGACCTGAAGGCGTATTCTGAGCCGTTCTATCATAACTTATGCAAGGCCCATCTGGAACCCGTCCTCGATACCATCAAATACATTGCCCGGAAGACCGATATCTGGATGGAAATTACAACCCTTTTGGTCCCCGGTCAGAATGAAGACCCCGACCAACTGGCCGCACTGGCTGAATTTCTGGTCAAAGAATGCGGCCCCGATATCCCCTGGCATATCAGCCGTTTCTATCCGCAATACAAAATGGCCGACCTCCCGCAGACCAATACCCAGGCCCTCCAGAATGCCTATGACATCGGAAAGCAGGCAGGGCTTCGCTATATTTATGTCGGCAATCTCCCCGGTAATCGCGCCGAATCCACATTCTGCTATTCCTGCGGAAAACTTTTGATTGAACGGACAGGGTATCATATAATGCAGAACCATATAAAAGATTCGGCGTGTCCGCAATGCGGGGTGGTAATTGCCGGAGTCGGACTCTGACACAAACCATGATCTGCTAAAACAAGAGAGAGACTGGAGCATGAAGAGGGAAAAATTAATCGTTAAGCAGCAGCCTGTCATCAGCAATGCCTCTCTGGTGATTGGGCTTTCAGGCTGGATGGATGGGGGCGATGTTTCCACTGGAACGGTGGAATACCTCCGCCAGACCTTCAGCGGCCAGGAAATCGGTCGAATTGACCCCAACGGATTCTATATTTATAACATGCCTGGCCCAATGGAAACGGTGTCGCTGTTTCGTCCCCATGTACGGATTCAGGAAGGCCTTATCGAAACCTGGGATCTTCCCGAAGCGGTTTTCTTTGAGGCCGCACAACAGAATTTACTCTTATTTGCCGGCAGAGAACCCAACCTCTCATGGCGTGAGTTTGCAGATACGATCTTTGAAATGTGTTCCCTGTGTGATGTAAAACGTATTCTATTCGTGGGCAGCGTGGCCGGCGTGGTGCCTCATACCCGGGAACCGCGTATTAGCTGTTCGGTATCCAACAGGGCCCTCAAGCAATGGCTTTCCCAACTCGGTATCCGCTTCAGCAATTACAGCGGCCCCGGCAGTTTCGCCAACTGCATTATGAACGCCGCAATCCATCGCAATATCGAGATGATATCCCTGACCGCCGAAATCCCCGCCTATCTCCAGGGCTATAATCCTATCGTTGTTGAGATGGTGCTGCGATATGTATCAAAATTCCTGGAACTGCATATTCCCTGTGAAGAATTACGTGTACTTGGCGATGAATTCGAAAGGCGGGTCTCTGAATTGGA
>DLFY01000235.1:0-5478 GCA_002482415.1 Phycisphaerales bacterium UBA7708 | reverse complement strand
ATTTTCGATACAGAAATGGGCGATTTAAAAAATTGGCTGGAACAAAGAGGTCTCCGGCTTGACTAAATAGAATGCATTGTCAATATAGAGAAAATGAAATTCTCTTTTTAAGAGGGTACTGTATTGCTTTTTCTTAAAGCTTATGCAAATATAGCATAGGTGTTTGTACGGATATTAGGTGGTTAAATATTTGGATGTGCTGAACAGTCGTTGAAAATGAGATACACGGACAGTGAACAGGCTATTGCTTCATAAAAATCTTGTTACCGAGGGATAAAAGGGCTTTCTGTGCACGCAAAGTCGGAAAATATCAGCATCGATGATGCCATAATTGTAAAACAATGCCAGCGGGGGGATTCCGACTCCATGGGGCGTCTGATTATCAAATATCAGGACCGCCTCTATAATGCAATTCTGAAAATCTGCGGAAATCCCGATGATGCCGCGGAACTTACCCAGGAGTCATTTGTCAAAGTATTAGAGAACATTGGAACCTTCCGTTCCCAAAGCAGCTTTTATACATGGCTGTTCCGGGTAGGAATCAATTTGACTCTGACATTTTGCAGCCGGAGATTGCGATTAGGGATGCGATCACTCGACAATTCTCCCGGCGGCAAAGAGGGGCTGAAATTGGCGGATGTTCTGGCGGATACGAAACAAGAAACTCCCTTAGCGGATATAGAAAAGCGAGAAATGATCCAGAGAATCCTCGCAGCACTCGAAAAACTGGAAGACCACCAGCGGGTCATCGTGGTATTGCGGGATATCGAAGGAATGAGTTATGAGCAAATTGCCGATGTATTACAGCTTGAGACAGGGACAGTGAAAAGCCGATTAAGCCGGGCGAGATTGGCGTTACGGGAACTTCTGCAGGCGGTATGGATATGAGTGACAAAGAAAATCTTGAAAAACATGAGCTTCTCAGCGGTTATATTGACGATCAGTTATCGCCGCGACAGGCAACTGAACTCAAGCGGCTTCTGAACAATAATCCGCAAATCGAAGCCGAACTCAAGGCCCTTGAACAGCAGCGTAATCTGCTGCGTGCGCTGCCGAAGGAATCCGCCCCCGAAGGCATGGCCCAGGACATTAAAACCGCTCTTGAACGACGGTTTATTCTGGATCACAATTACCGCCACCACGATTCAGCCGGAAGATGGGGGCTTGTTTTTCGCAGGCTCGCGGCAACCGCGGCGATGGTTCTTATTCCGATGGGCATTCTCGGTATCGTTGTCTATTCCATTGTTCGCCAGCCGCAGGGTGCCCGGGATTCCATGCCTCCGATATCCCCTATTCCGCCGATTGCGGCCAATGACCCCAAACCAGTTCCTTTGCCGGATGAAGGGGCTGCATCGTACAGTGCCTTATTGCAGTTTCAGACGCGTCATCCCGTTCAGTCCCGGGATTTCATCGAAAAAAAAATCCACACACTGGGCCTGATGGATATGACTCAAATCAGGCCATTATCCGACCGAACCAGTTATAAACTCACAGCTTCCCGTCAGTATATTGTGGGCTTAATCAAGGATCTGCAGGAACTCTGGCCGCAAGCGGAAAAAGCCACCTATGCTCTGCTTCCCGGACAAGGCAGGGAAGCGGTCCTGGTCGAGGGGATTGACCTCAAACAGACCATTGAAATGCTGAATCTGACCGATATTGATAAAGCAGCTCAGTTAGCCAAAACCTTCAGCGAACAGAATAGTCAGCAACGTCTCCCCGCCAATCCTGACGGCTCTCCGCTGGATAATCCATCACAGCCCATTCTGGCCTGGGATGTCCCGCCGACCGAAATCGAACAGGATGCCTCTGATACGATTTGTCTTGTCATTGAGGTACTGGGCCTGTAAAATCACCATCAATTATTTTAGAGGAACCCTTTAATATGTTATTTGATGGGGGATCGATGCTGGATTCCAAAACAACCTGTCTGGTGCTGATTGACGTTCAGGAAAAGCTGCTGCGGGTTATGCACAATCCCGAAACGACCGTTAAAAATTGCAGCATTTTAATTCAAGTTGCCAATGCTCTCGATATTCCGGTCTTATGGTGTCAGCAATATCCCGCCGCGCTGGGCCAGACAAGTCCCCGGCTTACCGAGAATCTGACCCGGAGTATCCCCATCGACAAACGTTCATTCAGTTGCTGCGGGAGTGCGGAATTTGCTGAAAAATTGCATTCATTGCAGGTGGACACTGCGGTGCTCTGCGGCGTCGAGACCCACGTCTGTGTCTTCCAGACCGCCATGGATTTGCTCCAGCGGGGCTTGAAAGTCCAGGTCATTGCCGACGCCGTCGATTCCCGTTCCGAACAGAATAAGCAAATTGCCCTCAATCGCCTGGCTGCCAATGGGATAGTCATCAGTTCCACCGAGATGCTGCTGTTTGAACTCCTCCGCACCTCCGAGCATCCCCAATTCAAAGCATTATCCGCCCTGATTCGATAATTTCCAATCCGACGGCTTTGTGCCGGTTACAGGGTCAAAATCAGGGTCTTTTTGCTATAAAATCTCACAATTCTGAGGTTGACATCCCCTGTGGGATGGCATAATATATTCGGGCAGTGGTTTTTGGAAATGGATGTGTTGAAAACACTGCAAAGGGACTAAGTGTGAAAATTGTGGTAGTGATCCCCGCCCGCTACGGCTCCAGCCGTTTCGAGGCCAAGGTTCTGGCCAACAAAACAGGAAAATATCTCGTTCAGCATAGCTATGAACGCGCATTGCTGGCCAAAGGTGTGACACAGGTTATTATTGCAACCGATGACGAGCGGGTCCTGCAGGCCTGCAAATCCTTCGGAGCACCGTGTGTCATGACGTCGGTTTCTCATCAAAGCGGTACCGACCGTATTGCCGAGGCCGTCAAAAATACCCCTGCCGAAATTGTCGTGAATCTTCAGGCCGATGAGCCGGAAATCGACCCGGCCAATATCGAAAAAGTCGCCGGACTGCTGGTCCGGGACGCCGGCGCCGAAATGGCGACGCTGATTGCCCCCTTTGAATCGGCTGAACAGGTGGCCAATCCCAATATTGTCAAATGCGTTACCGATACGCGCGGCAGGGCACTATATTTTTCCCGCAGCCCCGTGCCGTTTAATCGTCAGGCCGGCGGGGTGGGAGATTGTGTCAAAGGCTATTGGCGGCATCTGGGGATTTATGCCTACCGCAAGAGCTTTTTGATGAAATTTACACAACTGCCCCCCAGTTTTCTGGAAACCACAGAAAAGCTCGAACAACTGCGTGCTCTCGAAAACGGCTTTACCATCCTGACGGCCAAAGTGGACCGCGTCTGGGATGGCGTCGATACGCCCGAACAATATGAAGAATTTGTGAAACGATATTTGAACTTCAATCAGTAGGTTCTCTTATGTTTATTACTCAATTAGTTTTAAAAAATTGGCGTAATTTCAGGAGCGTTGATGTCGCCTTGCGGGACAGAGCGTTTCTGGTTGGGCCAAATGCCTGCGGGAAATCTAATTTTTTAGATGTATTCAGGTTTTTACGTGATATTGCCAAACGAGGAGGGGGATTTCAATCGGCTGTTCATGATCGAGGAGGTGTTTCGAAGATACGTTGTCTGGCGGCCAGACAGGAGCCGGATGTAGAAATAGAAATCAGTCTGGCTGAAACGCCGGATGCAGAGGTTGTCTGGAAATATGCTATAGGTTTTCATCAGCAGACCAGTGGCAAAAGGCTGCCTTTGCTGCGTTATGAAAAAATCTGGCAAAGATCGAAACTGATTGTTGACAGGCCCAACGAAGACGACAAAAAAGACCTTTTGCGATTGACTCAGACGCATTTGGAGCAAATCAGTGCAAATGAATCTTTTCGTGATGTGGCTGATTTTCTTGACAAAGTGCTCTATTTGCATCTGGTGCCGCAATTATTAAAGAATCCAGATGCTTTTTCAGGACCAGGCATTCCCGGTGATCCATTTGGCAAAAATTTTCTGGAGAGAGTGGCTCGGGCACCTGAAAAGACTCGTAAATCACGGCTAAAAAAGATTGAAACGGTTCTGCGGAAAGCAGCTCCTCAGTTAAGACAATTATGTGACGTGAAAGACGAGTCGGGATTCCCGCACCTGGAAGCGATTTACGAGCACTGGAGACCTAAAGGCGCAAAACAGAGAGAAGATCAGTTTTCAGACGGCACGCTCAGACTGATAGCCTTGTTTTGGAGTTTACTGGAAGGCGATTCCCTTTTGTTGCTGGAAGAGCCAGAGCTATCACTCAATGCTGCAATTGTCCGGTTATTGCCTGCGATTTTTTATCGTCTTCAGAAGAAAAAAAACAGGCAGATCATGCTGAGCACTCACAGTGTTGATTTACTTTCTGATGAAGGAATTGAAGCGGAGCAGGTTCTTCTGTTGATTCCTGAATCCGAAGGAACAAGAATACAGGTTGCTTCCGAACGACAAGATGTCAAGGGACTATTAGAGAGCGGATTTACGATAGCCGAAGCGGTCATGCCTATTGCAAAACCGAACTTTCAGGGGATGCTCTTTGAAATCTGAAATCCTTGTCAATTTGGTTTATGAGGACGACTTGAGTGATGCTGTTCTGCGAAAGCTATTGGATTGCAGCATTCAGAATTACTCTGTCGGCATGACCTATTCTGCCGGTGGTTCCGGTTATATCTATAAGAAAATTAAAGGTTTTAATAATGCAGCCAAAGGAATGTCCTTTTTAGTTTTGACGGACTTGGATAAGTATGAATGTCCTCCTGAACTGATAAGACACTGGTTTGGCAGTGAGCCAATTCATCGCAATTTAGTTTTTCGAATTGCAATAAAAGAAGTTGAATCATGGATTTTAGCCGGCCGGAAATCCCTGGCCGGGTATTTGGGAATTAATGTTGTCAATATTCCGCAAAATTCAGATGCTATTCGCGATCCCAAATTATTTCTTTTGTACCTTGTTCAGAAAAGTCGCAAAGGAGAATTGAAAAGAGATATTCTGCCTCGAAAGGGCAGTACAGCGCGAGTTGGACCTGATTATAATGGTCGCATGGTACAATTTGTTAAAAATCATTGGGATATTCAGGAAGCTCAGAGCAACTCAAATAGTCTATCTCGAGCTATTCGTGCTTTAAATGAATATCAACCAGAATTTACTAAGGTATAATAAATATTATGTCAGAAACAAAAGAATTACTTGCAAAAGTCAGCGGTGCATCAACGGATAATGAATATTTTCTGCCCCTGCCCAAAGGGTATCAAAAGGGCAAGACGCGCTATGTCATCGTGACAGGTACGGTGATGAGCGGACTGGGCAAGGGAATTTTCTCCTCCTGTCTGGCCAAGCTCCTGCAGGACAAAGGCCTGAAAGTCGAGCCGATCAAGATGGAAGGCTATCTCAACATCGATTCGGGCACGCTCAATCCCTTCCGTCACGGCGAGGTGTTTGTTCTCGATGACGGCATGGAATGTGATATGGACCTGGGCACGTATGAACGGATGCTCGACAAAAACCTGTCGCGGGCCA
>DLFY01000263.1 GCA_002482415.1 Phycisphaerales bacterium UBA7708 | reverse complement strand
CGCAGGACGAAATCGACAGACCTGTTCGGCCAGTATTTCGACTTTACTATGTGCAGTCAGCGCAAAGACTTCGTATTCCGGACCCAGAGCCTCGATTACACTCAAGGCACTTTGTCCAATCGAGCCGGTTGAACCCAAAATGGCGATTTTCTTAGTCATAAATCCAATATTATTGCAGAGTTCCGTCAGTATCGCAGAAAAGGAATCTCTGTCAAGCGAAAGCCCGCCCCCACTATTTTATTAATTCCGGGTCTATAAATGTTAATATATAGAAAATAGTCTGCTTCTTTTATCGGGTAAAAAGGAGGGCTTTCGTTAAAAAAGTTCCCGCAACTCCGGAATAAGAATCATACAAAACTCTATAGCATAAGTCTATATCGCCTATTGGTGATAACTCATCCCTATTACAGGATTCTTTTCCTCAATCGTCGGCACGTCCACCAGACAAAGGCCCAGCCGATAATCACATAACCCAGCATGGTAAAGAACATCCAGAGATTGGCCGCCCACACATTGGAGGGTAAGGCCGAATTGATCCAAAAGTATCTTAACGGTTCCAACTCCCAATCTCTTTGAATCGCAGCTTCAATCACTATAACACCCTGCACAAACGGATTGGTATTCATATAGAGTACAGCCAGATCATCGTGCCCGTTACTGCGTATGATATTGAAAAAGAATATACTGATAAAGGGTATTAACAACCATATCACTGCCGCAAACGATATGTTCCAAATGACTGCGGTCGTCGTATGTCGGAAACGATGGCTGAAATAGATACCCGTTCCCGTTAAAAACGCAATCATTCCGATAGACAACTTGGATATTTGAAGCAGAGCAACAGGATGAATCATCCCTTTGGAGACAAACACCACCAGATGCAAAAACAAAAACATCCATGCCGGCAGACATCGCCGGATGCTGCCGATATATTTGGACCAGACAATCTGCCTGGCCGTCAGCGGTGATGCCAGCAGAATCATCCAGCTATTGCTTTCTTTTTCCGAGCTGATGGTCGTGGCGGGGATAATCAAGGTAAACAGCATACCCAGGCCGAGAAATACACAGAGATAAAACATGTGTGTTTCTTCGTCCTTGAGCGGTTTAAATGACATATATGCCAGCAGGATATAACTGAATAAAACAAGTGCCAGTCCTGCGAGAATCAGGCCAAACATCCACTTTTTCCGCCTGCCCAGCAGGGGTGCACTGCATTCTTTCCACAGGACCGGGTTGTCGGACACCGTGCGAAGCGGAATCTCCCGCAGCGGACGGTTGCGTCGCTGTTTTGCCTCGGATTGAGCCGCTCGGTCGCCGGCAATCTGGGCCAGGGCGGCCCTGCGCACCAGGATAAAGGCCAGGCACAGCAATACCCCTGCCAGGCACAGCATGACGACCCCATTTAAAACCCAGTGATGCACGAATTGCCGGCCGATGCCTCCCGGCTCGATATATTGAATGGTATTCAAAATATAGGTTGCATAGGGATTGGTTGCATAGAAAAAGTTAAATAAAAACGGCTCCCCCAGCGTTTTAACTAAATCAAAAATTTCGACCAGAATAATAAAAAACAATGCAGACAGACCGAATATCGCCGCGACCGTCAGAATCGTTGCAATAATGGATACATAGGCACGCCGGCAGAAAATGGACCACAGCAGACCAATCGAGCCGACCACCAGTGCCGTGGTAATCGTCAAATACAGGCTGCTCAGAATATACATCCATGGGATGCCGCCAAAGATACGGACAATCGCCAGCATCGGAACAGAAATCAGGACAAGCTGCAGCACAATCAAGAACTTGCTGAACAATTTACCCAGCACAATCTGCGCACTGGTAATCGGTGTCGTCATCATGACCCCGAGCGTGCGGCTGTATATTTCGTCGCTGATGGAGGTACTCAGCGAGATGCCCAGGACGATCTGAGCGGCAACAAACTGAAACCAGACAATCAGGGTTGAAATAATCAAGCCGGCCTCGGACATTCGCGATACCTGATAGATTGGATTTGCATAACTGGTTCTATCAATTTCCTCCATCCATATCAGGACTACAAATAAAAGCAGCAGCAGCAGATACAGGGAGCGCAGCACATAAGTTCGTTTGCGGCGGCTGGAGACGCGCATTTCCTTATCGAAAACAGGTCCAATCAGCCGCACGGGGTTGATTAATTTAAGAAGGATTTCAATTGTTTTATTCAATACCTTTTTCATCAGCCAAAAATATTGTCACGTAATGTTTGTTTTGTCATTTTATAAAAACCCAGTCCCGCACAGGCATACACCAGCGATGTAATCGCAATCACGATTGTCGTTGCCATAAAGCCTGACCATTCCATTTCGGCCAGCGGCGGCCAGTCATAATTCAGCGATGCAAAGGAGCGGGCCGCATGAACCTCCCCGCCTCCGCCGGCCAGGGCAATGCCCAGATGCGCAATCGGATGGAAGGCCAAGACCAGTTCAATCAAATCCCCCTCGCCGGTTAATCCGGCAAATATCGGGATACCCAGCCACAGCCCCCCTGCAAGCCCCACATTGGCCATCACGGCGGTGGTCGTTTTCCGGCACATACTGCTGAAAAACAGTCCCGAACCCAGTGCAAAGAATCCAATACCCGCTGCAATGATAACCAGATGCAGCGACACCGCGGGATGCAGATATCCAACCAGGGTAAAAATCAGCAGATGGGCCGCCAGAAGAAACCAGGCCGGGATACTTTTGCGAACCACGCCGGCGGCCTTGCCGAACAGAACCTGCCCTGCCGTCAGCGGGGTGGCCATTAAAATCGGCCAGCTTTGTGCTTCACGTTCTGTCGTAATCATCGTTGCAGACAGTAATATCGTCTCCACCATTCCCACCAGAAACAGGACAATACCGTAAATCACTTGCGTATAATCTTCGTCCAGATACCGCTCCTTGATCCCGATCCCATACGAAGCCACCAGAATTGCGGCCGCAATAATTGCAGTGATAATCGTTTTGATGCGCCGACGGCCCTGAAGCCAGGGTTCGCGGGTTTCTTTCCAGAAGACGGGCTGACCGGTGACGGATCGCAATTTCACATTGGACTCAGGCTCAAAAGAAGACTTGTTCCTGAATTTCCACAACCCGGCCAGAATGGGCCGGTCCACCTGTCCGCCAATCTGGGCCAGGGCCACACGACGAACGATTTTGGCGGCCAGCAGCAAAATCAGGATGGATTCAGCCAGGACAATCCCGCAGTGCCACGGCCAAAACACCGGAACATGGAATCCGACCGGCATGGCGGAGGACTGATTCAGGGCAAATCCCACATACGGATTCACAAAGGACAGGAAGATCAGGAATTTCTGATTCAACTGGGAGTCCATGAAAAATTTCCAACTGCTCAGCCAGCCCAGCAGCACCGGTACGCCGATATACCAGATAATCATCACCAAAATAGTTTGAACAATGACGCTGTAAGCCCGTTTTTGGAAGATGGAGATAAACAGGCTCAGTGTGCCTGCAAAGATGGCCGCCGTCAGTGTAATGCAGAAACTGCTGATGACATAGCCCCACGGCACACCGCCCAGCAGGCTGATCAGCCCCAGCACCGGCAGGGACAATCCGATTAATATCATCAGCGACAGCAGGCGGCTGACCAGCTTGCCGAAGACTATCTGAAATCCCGTAATCGGCGTGGTCATCAGCACACCAAGTGTTTTATGATAGATTTCATCACTGATGGCACTGCTCAAAAAGACCACCGCCAGCAGTTGGGCCGACAGAAACTGCATCCAGGTCAGTATCATCGTCAGTGTAATGCCTATCTGAGACATTTGTGAGACGCGCCAGGCTGTATTGGAGCTGCCGCCTCGCATCATTTGAGCCCACGGTACAGCCACAACCAGCAGCATCACGACCAGATACAGAAAACGGACCAGATAGCTGCGTTTCCGCCGGGCCATGACCCGTAATTCCTTATCCATAATCGGGCCGGCCAGCCAGCGGGGGCTGACAAATCTGAAACTATGTTTTAGTTTGGATAACAGCATAAATCCTTTTAAGGCGTATCAAATATTCTGTTTCGAATTCGTTTTTCCGCCGAAGCCAGAAACGCCATGCCAATACAGGTAATCACAATCAGACGAATAAACCAGAACAATCCCATCGCCATAACAATCTCATTGAAATCAGTCTGCATCACCGCCGGAACAATAATCAGGGGATTCAAATAGGCAACACATGGACAGACCATACTCAGGCCAATCGGCAAGGCAAACGTTGCCGTGACCGCCGCGGTTGAACTTTTCAGACGTGCACTGAAATACATCCCCAGGCCCAGCAGAAAATAGACACAACCAGCCAGCTCCAGCGGCACCGTCAGCAGCGACAGCGGACTGAGCACACCGGCGGCGGTGAATACAATCAGATGAATTCCTATCCATAACCACACCGGCATGGTTCGCCGTACCACCGCCCAGACCTTGCCCATCAGAATCTGCTCGTCATTCAGCGGCGTCGTCAGCAGAGATATCCAGGTGCGCGCCTCTTTTTCCACCACGATGGCGCGGGCCGACAGCGACATGACCTGCAGCATGGCCCATACAATCAGCAGCTCGATAACCGCAATATGAAATCCCTCCTCGCGAAGCCAGCCGCAATAGGCAATCCCGCCATACAGGCAGCAGACAGCCAGTGCCATCACAATGTTCATCCATTGATGCCCAAACCCCCACAAGCCCGCCCTGGACAGTTCTTTTCGTGTCACTGGATTCATTCCTTCGGGGAATGTCATCAGCGGCGCTGCCGTTTCCGCAGCGGCTGGAGACGGCCTGCTGCGCATCCGCTGCAGCCATCGCTGTGCGAAACCGACCTGATGCCGGGTTGTGACTGTGCGTACTTTGCGTACACATAATCCCATCAGCACGATGCAAAAACCCAGCATGGACAGACAATGCACCGGCCAGGGATAGACCGCAGACGCCGAACTTTGGGCACCCAGCAGGGATTTGCTGACCACCATAAAGGCCACAAAGGGATTTAACAAAACGAGTACTGCCTCGACCCAGTTTGGAATTTGAACAGACATATCTTTAAGTCCGGTCAGAAGCAGGGGTGACGCCACATAGAACAGCAAACAGGTCAGCAGGGTCAGATAAATGACCTGATAGGCGGGTCGGCGGGAAATTGAATACCACAGGCTGATCAGGCCGGCTGTCATCGCCGCAGTAAGGATGATGCAGGTCCCGGCAACCAGAAAATTCCACGGCACACCGCCCATGCTCCGCAGGATGGACAGAATCGGCATGGATATTCCCGCCAGCAGCATCAGCTGCCACAGTCGGGCAAAGAGCTTGCCCAGGACAATCTGAATGCAGGTAACCGGGCTGCTCAGCAGCGAATCGAGCGTATTTTTGCGAATCTCATCCGATATCGCACTGCTGAGCATGACCACTGCCAGCAACTGCAGTACAATAAACTCAAACCAGAAAATCGTCATGGTCGTGCTCAGCGCCACCTGTGACATGCGCGAAGCCTGATACAGAGCCGCTCCTCCAACAGCCGGACCCATCACAGCCAAAAACCAGACCTGGGCCAAGATGAGCGTCAGCAGCACAATGTAGCCGGTACGGAGAAGATAATACCGCTTGCGACGGCTGGCGACGCGCAGCTCTTTGTCCAGAATCGGACCCACGACGCGATAGAAACCAAGCCTGTCGGCCAGATTGTCCCAGTTTTCAGCCAGGGCATTCAGAGTTTGTATGGTCGAACTCATTCGACGGCTCCTTAATGTACCAGGCCCTGAGTCAATTGCAGGAAGGCCTGATCCAGTTTGACCTGTTCGGGCTCAAGACTGATCAAATCCAGACCCGCCTGTACCAGCGTTCGGGCAATCAGGGCGTTGGCCGCGTTGCCGTCCTTGCAGGATACGGTTAAGGCGTCCCCGATCTGCTGGACCTGTTCGATTTCCGGCAGCGCCCCCAGCAGTGCCGCGGCCTGCTCGGTATTGGCCGCGACGCGGACGCGCACCTTGCTGTGCACGCCCAGCTTCTGGCGAATCTGCTCCATCGTGCCTGAAAAAACCAGCTTGCCCTGCTCGACAATGCCGACATGGTCGCAGATTTCCTCCAGTTCGCTGAGGATATGGCTGGAAATCATAATAGTCTTGCCCATGCGTTTCAATTCCCGCAGCAGTTCCTTGATTTCAATGCGGGCACGCGGATCCAGACCACTGGCCGGCTCGTCCAGAATCAGGGCCTTGGGGTCATGAATCAGCACGCGCGCCAGTCCCAGCCGCTGCTGCATACCGCGGGACAGGCTGTCCACGGTGGCGTGCTTTTTGCCCACCAGATCGGTCAATTCCAGAACGCCCTCGACAATCCCTTTGCGTTTTCCCGGGGGGATATCAAATGCCGCGGCAAAGAATTCGAGATATTCAAACACCTTCAGGTCGTCATAGACGCCCATGAAATCCGGCATATAGCCGACCACCCGGCGGACCTTCTGGCCGCTGGTCGCAACGTCCATCCCGTCGATGTAGGCCTTGCCCGATGTCGGTTCCAGCAGTGTTGCCAGAATACGCATGGTGGTCGTCTTGCCGGCGCC
>DLFY01000338.1:260-15190 GCA_002482415.1 Phycisphaerales bacterium UBA7708 | reverse complement strand
GAAAAATGCAGATTGTTGTTAACCATCTTGAGCCGCAGTTTGATCACGCTGGCAATGTAATCACTGATGGATTCAAGTTCATCCGCCATACGGATTTGCCGCCGATTCTCATGAATCATGCTGTGCGACAGATTTCCCCGGATGACACTGCCCAGAAACTCCGTAATTTCTTTCTGCATGACATCCAGATCATTTTCCGTCTGGAATATTTTCTCGATGCGATTGCGATCAATCGTATCACTTTGCTGAGCCTCGCCCAGAATCGCCATAGCAGCCTGACATCTCTTGCCCATCTGTATGACTTCTTTTTCGGATTGTTCCAGGGCAATAATCGGCGTATCAAACAGGCGGACATCCAGATAGGTCAGCCTGGGAGCCTCCGCCTCAACCTTGTCCGGCACAAGCCATGTCAAAAAACGCGTATAAATCCCCACCAGCGGCAAAAATACCAGCACATTCAATATCTTAAAACTGGTATGCGCCGTCGCGATCGCTTTCTCGGCATACGGATAAGTCACCGCGATATCCGTATAGACCGCCACATCCGGATTCTGGCATCCCAAAAACCGGATGATAAACCAGACGACCCCCTGCGTAAGTATAAAGAACAGTGGTGTAATCCAGATCACTCCCAGGATATTGAACAAAACGTGGGCATAGGCCGACCGTTTGGCATTTGCAATGGTCCCCAGCGAGGCCAGCACCGGCGTAATCGTCGTACCGATATTTTCTCCCAGAACCAGCGCCGCTGCTGAGGGAAAACCGATAATTCCGGTCCCCGCCAGGGCCATCGTAATACCCACCGTTGCCGACGAGGACTGTACGATGGCAGTAACCGCCGCCCCCACCAGGATACACTTGACAATTCCCCAGTAGCTGTCGGCCTCAAATTTGCTGAACCAGGCGATAAATTCCGGCATCGAGCGGATCGGAGTCAACCCCTGCTTCATTAAATCCAAACCGAAAAAGACCATTCCAAGCCCCAGCACAAAGACGGCAAAGAACCGAATCCGATCGGATTTGGAAAATAAATAAAATAAGGCCGAAAAGCCGACCATTGGAAGTCCCCATTGTTCCAGGCTGTAGGCCATAATCCAGGCCGTGACAGTGGTACCGATATTGGCCCCCAGAATCACCCCGATAGACTGCTTGAGGGTCATCAGTCCCGCATTGACCATACCGACGACCATGACCGTAGTCACAGAACTGGATTGAATCAGGCCGGTGACCGCCAGGCCCGAACCGACACCCAACAGGGGATTATTGGTAGTCAGGCTAATGAGCTTGCGCATTTTTTCACCAGCCACCGCCTGCATCCCGTCGGACATGTTCTTCATACCCAGCAGAAAGATTCCAAGTCCACCAAAGACATGACAGATAATAGATACTGTGTGTGACATATTTTATCCTCATTTGCTGCAAATATAATGAATTTGAAAAGCATAACCTTAACCTACCGGGATCGTCAAGCATTATATCCAAATATCCTAAGTAAATATCCAACAGGATTTTATGACTCTGACCCCCAGGTTGAAACGACCTGTCGCAGGACTCATTCTCTCCGAATGAACCCCAATCGCCGCACACAAATTTTCACTTCATTGCAGCCAGTCTGTTTGCTAAAATAGCCGCCAGTTTGAGAATAAAATATTTAAAGGTATATTTATGAATATGACACAGAAGGTATTATCTGTTTCTACATCCAGTCGCAATCAAATGCTCAACATCACCCATCAGGTTGAGCAGATTGTGTCCCAGAGCGGTATCCAGGATGGAATTGTCACTGTTTTTTGTCCACATACCACGGCCGGGATTACCATCAACGAAAACGCCGACCCCGATGTCTGCCATGACATCCTGCTGACCCTCAACAAGCTCCTGCCGCAGAATCTGCCGGGCTATCAGCATTGCGAAGGCAACAGCGACGCCCACGTCAAATCCAGCCTTGTAGGCTGCAGCAGGCAGGTTATGCTAAGCAAGGGCAGCCTTGTGCTGGGAACCTGGCAGGGCCTTTTCTTCTGTGAATTCGACGGCCCAAGGACACGTTCTATTCATGTCCAGATTATGGGCCAGTAAACCATAAACAACTGTTTACAAGACTCGCCTTATCTGCTATTCGAAATGGCAAAAAAAATGGCGAGGTGGTGGGTCCGTCTGGGGGGGAAAACGGATAGCCACGTAGCCTCGCCGAGGTTTATGACTTCGACTGCTTCTATAACCAGAAGCAACCGCAGTATTCAATTATCAAATATAGTTCCTTTTAATGCTCTTGTCAATCCTGTATCGTCAAAATTTAAGGAAAAATTGAGGCTTTTTTCATAAAACCCTCTTAATTTTGTATCCGTATTTATACCGACTGACTTAACAGACTTCCCCAGAATCACATTCTTCGCCGGTTAAATCAAGGATCAAGAGAGTATTGGCAAGTATTGAAATTCAAAGCACTTAGTCTCAAACAAGCTGGATACCGTATCGATGAAATAAAAATGCATCGATACATCCATACCGCCCCAAATCCCCTTGCCAACGGCATCATTTTATCATACATTACACACTAAAGATTCAGGCCAAAGACGCCTGACAGGACAAAAAAAGAACATCGCCTCAGGACGAGAATTAACGCGAGAAAAACAGTATGGCAAAGAAACACAACGTCGTTGAAGATATTCAGAAGAACGCGCGCGGAGTCTATGACAAGATCATGGCCAGCCAGAAACCCACGATGAGCACGCCCGTGCGCTCGCTGGCCAATGTCAAATACCTCGAGAAAAAAGGCCACTTCCAGATTCAGGATAAAACTAAAAACAGAACCCTGACCGTATCCACCGTCAAGACCTTCGCCCAGACGCTCAAGATGATGGCCCTGAGCAAAGAGCTCATCGAGAAAGACGATATGGCCACCAAAAGAGAGGCCTACTACATCTCGAAGAACTGGGGCAAGGCCGCATTTGCCGAACAGCCCGAATCCGATACCATCATGGACGATATCGAAGCGATGTTCGGCGTCAACCGCGAACAGTTGAAGTTCGTCCCCGAGGAAAAAGGCGGCGACATCGCGGGCAAGCTGATGGTCTTCGACAAAGACGCCTCCGGCAAGAAACTCAAAATCGACTGCACCAAATTCGGCTCCGGCGCCTATTCGATTCCCACCGACGTCGAAGAACTCGATTTTCAATCCGATGCCAAGTTCATCCTGGCCATCGAAACCGCCGGCGCCTTTCAGCGGTTAGTCAAATACGACTACTGGAAGAAAACCAACTGCATCCTCATCAGCATGGGCGGTGTTCCGACACGAGCCTGCCGCCGCTTTATTCGGAGACTGGCCGACAAACTCAAAATCCCGGTGTATGCCTTTGTCGATGGCGACCCGTACGGCTACTTCAACATCTACCGCACACTGAAAGTCGGCTCGGGCAACGCAGCCCATCTCAACGAATACTTTTGCGTCCCCCAGGCCACGTTCCTGGGCGTCACACCGCAGGATGTCATCGATTACCAACTCCCGACCCACCCGCTCAAGGATGTGGACATCAAGCGGGCCAAGGACGCCCTCAAAAATGACCCCTTTGTCAAGCACTATAAGCCCTGGCAGGCCGCTATCAACCAGATGCTGAATATGGGTGTCCGTGTCGAACAGCAGGCATTTGCCAAGCACGGCCTCGAATACGTCGTTACCGAATACCTGCCGTCCAAGCTGAAAAATCCGTCGAAGTTTTTACCCTGATTCGCCCCTGTCAGGATATCGCAATGAGCCAGATTGCCGACCGACTCAAACAGATTCAGGACTCGATCCTTGCGGCCAGTGACAAAGCCGGCCGCAAGCCGGACAGCGTCCGTCTGATAGTCGTGACCAAAACCGCCACCCCCGAACAGATTCTGGAGGTGGCGCGGGCCGGCTTCACCGAACTGGGTGAAAACCGCGTCCAGCACCTCAAGCAGATCGCCGACCAGATCACCCAGTCGCTCGGGGCAAGCGGCCAGGCCGACATCGCCTCCCGCATCCGCTGGCACATGATCGGCCACCTCCAGCGCAACAAGGTCAAACCCACCCTGCAGGTCTGCTCGCTAATTCATTCCGTCGATACACTGCGGCTGGCCGAAGAAATCGACACCGCCGCCGCCAAGTTAGCCATCCACGCCCCCGTCCTGCTCCAGGTCAACTGCTCCGGCGAGCCGCAAAAATACGGCGCCCCCGTCGGTGCCGCCTTTCACCTGGCCGAACAGATTCTGTCCATGCCCAACCTCCGCCTCGAAGGCCTGATGACCATGGCCCCGCTGACCATGGACAAAGACATCGTCCGAAGCTGCTTTGCCCGCGCCCGTGAACTGTTCGACGAGATGCGCACTGAAAAAGTGGCCGGCTCAAAATTCCGCCACCTGAGCATGGGCATGAGCCAGGATTACGAGCTTGCCATCGAAATGGGAGCCACCATGGTTCGCATCGGCTCAGCCATCTTCGCCTGATTCTGTGTTTCCCCCTTTTTTCTCATTTGCGTCCGATAACCCCCAACTCATTGTATTTTAACATTAAGTCCCCCCCGCACCATGTCGATGCAGTGAATAAGACTGGAATAAAATCCAGATATATTTGTTCTGTAATAACGGGTTCAGGAAACAATGGTAGAACTACAACCCACAGACACAGGGGTATTGAATGCCGCCACCGCCGGCCATGTGCCGACCCTGACATTCGTATCCGACCGTCTGAGCCTGACCGACACGGTTCGCACACGCCTTGCCGCACGTCAATGGTCCGGCCGGCTGATCGACCTGCCCCGCTTCTTCGACGCCCAGCCCAACACTTTCAAGCCGGGTGCAGTCCTGCTGGATGCCGGCGACGTACACCTCATCAACTGGAAGCAGCTCGACGACAAAATTCGCCTGCTGGATCAGGCCAACATCCCCGTCATTCTGCTTAACTGGCCGGTGTCGATGGAATTCAGCCGTTTTCGCCTGGCCTCCAAAATCCGCAGTTCTTCCATCGAAGAGGTCTGGGCCCGCATCGAATCGGCGATGTGCTTTGCCCTGGCCCTGGCCGAAATCCCCCAGCAGGAAGAACAGCAGCGTCAGCTCCAGGAACAGCTCAAAATCGCCGGCGCCGTCCAGCGGAATTTCCTGCCCCAGACACTGCCGGCCACCGACAAGGTCCGCTTCGCCCACGTCTATCACCCCGCAGAGTGGGTCTCGGGCGATATCTTCGACGCCGCCCGCCTCGACGAAACCCACATCGGCTTTTACATCGCCGACGCCGTGGGCCACTCGGTACCCGCCGCCCTGCTGACGATGTTTCTCAAACATACCGCCGTGCTGCGTGAAACACACGGCAATCAGTACCATATCTTCCCGCCCAGAGAGGTCTTGAACCACCTCAACCGGCAGATGATTCTGCAGCACCTCAAGGGCTGCCTGTTCGCCACCGCCTGCTGCTGCCAACTGAATACCGACACGATGGAACTGTCATTCGCCCGCGCCGGCTACCCTTACCCGCTGCTGCTGCGTCCCGGCCGGGAACCGCAGCAACTGCACAGCCGCGGAGGACTGCTGGGCGTATTCGAGGAGATGGAATTTGAACAGGTCCTCGTCCCGGTCCAGTCCGGCGACAAGATTCTGCTCTACTCCGACGGCGTGGAACCGCTGATCGGCGAAGTGGACAACAGCGGCAAATTCCAATTCTCCGACCTGTTTTTGAACCTCTGCGACAGGCCCGTCATGTCCATGATGTCCACCCTCGAAAGCGCCATCACCCGCTGGCGCCGCAGCTCATCCGAAGTCGACGACATCACCCTCCTGGCCGTCGAAATCCTCTAAATCCTACCGTATTTATTTTGTTTGCTTTCCCCTTTTGAAATTTCAAATCTCAAATCTTCTGCCCCCCCTAATCCGTGTAATCTGTGAAATCTGCGGTTTCAATATGTTCTCAAATCCCAAATCACAACAAAAGGCTGTGAAGCACTGAGACTTCACAGCCTTGGTCTGTATCCATATCCATACTGAACTACTGAGATACTAATTCCATCTCACGCAGAACGCACATCAGATTGAATCACTGGTTTCACTATTGAGCCCCGGATTGTAGGCATACCCATTCAGAACAACATCGGTCACGGAAAATGTGAAAGTGCCTCCGTTTTTCACATTCGCAGACCTCAATACCACCAGACCACTGCCATCCGTGGTGCCGCTGACAGAGCCGGAAGCCGAGCCGCTCCAGTTGCCGGACACAACCGCACCGACAACANNCATTTTTCCCGGCTATAATTTTTTGCATCGTAATATTAGCTATGTACATATCCAGTGTACTCGATGCTTCCGTAACAGTAACCGTTACGGTGCCGACGACTGTTCCACCATGTCCGTCGCTGACCGTATAGTTAAAACTATCTGCGCCTACATAGCCGGCGTTCGGGGTATACGTGATGGTATTATTCGACAAATCATCAGTTCCATAAGCCGGAGCCGTAATACTTGTCACGGCCAGAGTATCGCCATCGATATCGGAATCATTGGCCAATACATCGATCACGACAGCCGTGTTCTGCTGTGTCGCCGCACTGTCATCGCTGGCCGCGGGTGCATCATTCACCGGTGTCACTGTGATTACAACAGTGGCAGCAGCAGAGTTTCCATTGCCATCGCTGGCGGTATAAGTAAAGCTGTCCAGACCATGATAGTCGGCACCCGGCGTGTACATGAATGAACCATCTGAATTCATCGTTAAAAAGCCAAAGCCCGGACCAACGGCAACGGAAGCCGTCAGTGGATCCAGATCCGCATCATGATCGTTTGCCAGCACACCGACCGCACCCACCGTTCATATTCCATCTTCTTCAATCGTATAGCTGTCATCCTGAGCGGTGATATTACGCGGGCCAACGGCGATATGAGCATAGAGCAGATCGATGACAAGGGTATCTTTAACCTCTTTCTTCTGGTTGACTTTATCGCTGAATCGGACATGGATGTCTCCCTGAGCATCGATGACATCCCCGGCACTGGCCTGACACTGCCCGTCCGCAATATCCGCGGTAATATCGGTCCATACGCCTCCCACAACCAATTCAATCAGCAGTCCGTCCACTGTGCCGCCGGTCCAGGTATGGCCAAGGTTGATCGTAACAGGTTCACTGACGCCGGCAGGATCGGCCTGGGTATGCAAAGCATATTCAATCCGGAGGCTATAGGCAGCCGGCCCATTGGAACCCTCTTCGATTCTCTGAACAAGACCGTCTCCGGCGGCGGTGGTTCCCGCAATCGTACCTGTAACCACTCCGAAACCGACAACTGGCTCGGCAGCAGCATAAGCGTCATAATCGATCCCGATGACCTCAACCGTCACAGTGGCCGCAAGACTGGCGATGTCGCCGTCAAAAGCAGCATAGGTAAAGGTATCCTGTCCGGCAAAGCCCGGCGCCGGCGTATAAGTGATCGTTTGATCTGCCGTGTTCAGGCTGACGGTCCCATGACCCGGCTCAGTCAGTTGGACTACCGTCAGGGCATCCCCTTCGATGTCCGAGTCATTGGNNACAACAGCGATAACAACTGGGGTATTTGCCGCCGTTTGAGCCTGATCATCCGCCGCAGTCGGCGCATCGTTAACCGGATTGACGGTTATCGTCACCACCGCAGCCCCAGAATCCAAAAGACCATCGCCGGCAATATAGGTAAAGGTATCGGTTCCATTAAAGTTGGGATTGGGAGTGAAGGTCACTGTCCCATACTGATTAACTGCTGCTGTCCCATGATCTGGCTGGGTTATCGATTTGACAGACAGTGCATCATTTTCCGGATCGGTATCATTTCCCAGAACGTCAATCACTATCGCAGTATCTTCCTGAGTCGAAACCGCATCATCATAAGCGATCGGCGGATCATTCACAGCAGTGACTAAGACGGTCACTGCGGCACTGGCAAAACCGCCCGCTGTATCTTGTGCCGTATACGTGAATGTATCCGTTCCGGTAAAGCCCGGATCCGGTGTATAAACTACCAGCCTGCCCTCGATGACCGCAGTGCCATGACTCGGCTGTGTCACCTCATAAATCGACAGGATATCATGATCCGGATCGGTGTCGTTACTCAGGACATCGATGGTAATCGCTGCCCCGTCGGCAGTTGACACCGCATCATCAAAAGCCGCCGGAGGATCGTTATCGGTACTGTCAACGGTTATCGTCACCATCGCGCTGTCGGAGCTGGAATGGCCGTCTTCAACCGTATAGGTAAATGTGTCTGTTCCGCTGAAGTTGGAGGCCGGAGTATAGGTGATTGTTCCATCGCCGTTTATTGTTGCACTCCCATGACCCGGCTGGGTCACCGAAGTAACTGTCAGCGGGTCATTTTCCGGATCTACATCATTACTCAGAACGTCAATCACAATCGGCGTATCTTCATCCGTCGAGACACTGTCATCATGAGCCTCCAGGGCAGGACAAACTGCCCCTGAAAGCGTAAGGTCAAAACCCAGGTCAGTGCTGCTGCCATTGCACTGGTGAACATCAACTGCCAGAATATTCGTTCCTACTGTCAGCAGTGCCGGGTTCAGATTGAATTCATGATAAGTGGTTTCATCCGCATCACCTGATGTATTCGTTGCCCAGGTAGTATGAGTAATATCCTCATTGGGCATGCCGGTCCGCGCCACCTCAATTCCATTGAGATAAACAAGGCAGCCATCATCACGCATAACTTTCAATGTAACGGCTTGATATGCATGTGTAAGTTCGAAACTTTTGCGGAAATAATAAGTGGGGTAACGCGGACTGCCCATAGTCAGAGTGGTTATAATATGGCTGTCCCCATATCCCAGCGGAGCTGCTCCCGACGCCCATTGTGAATCATCAGCGCTTGGCCAACCCAGAGTATAAAAGTCAGTATTCGTGTCACTGTATTTCCATGTCGCGCCGGCCGGAATAAGCGTTACCTGGACTTGCTGGGTCGTAAAACTCCACGTATCTCCGGGAATACCGGTATCGACTTCATTCACTGCCCAGGAGTAAGTTGTATTCGCCTGACAGGTCAATGCATATTGCGTCGCGGTCGTAATCACATCCACGACAGGATTCGCCGGATCAGTCGTCCAGACAACAACCTGATGCTGCGTCGCTCCAACCCCTGCTGTCCACGACAGAGTCACCTCAGTCGGCACATCCGTCTGCCCCACAGAAGGATACGGATTCGTGGCCTTGTCATCCCGCGTGCAAATCGAGCGGATTTGCGTATTATCCAGTGTCCCGCTGGCCAGCAGCGAATTCTTGCCCCAGGCATACACCGGAAGATTGGCTGCCGTATGGTTTGTACTTGACCAGTGCACCGTCGGCAACACCCCAGCTCCATTATTCACAACATCAGTCAAGCCCCCGGTTTCATGATCCGCTGTGACCAGAATCAGCGTTTCGCCATTCCCCGCAAAGGCATTACAGGCTGCAATCACGGCGTTGTTTAAATCAATCACCTCAAAAATACACCGTGCAAGATCGTTGCTATGGCAAGCCTGATCAATCAGCCCACCCTCCACCATCAGAAAGAATCCATCCGAATCATCCCCTAAAGCCGCAATCGCCGCCGCCGTCATTTCGGCAAGCGTCGGATAAGGGTAAGTCCCAGAAAGATAGTCATACTTGTAGGGCATGTATGTATTGCCGAACAAACCCGCGAAGCTGGAAGTGTAGCTCGAATTAGTCACTGCCGCACTGAATCCAGCCAGATCAGTCACCACATTGTACCCCGCAGACGTTGCCCCCGCAGGAGAAATCCCATTCTCGCCGCCGCCCAGCAAAACATTGGGCCGGGACCGGATTAGAATATCCTGCCCAATCGCACTATAGTTGTTTCGACTGGCTTCATGAGCGCCAAACACCGCCGGTGTCGCATGAGTCAGATACGTCGTCGTCACCAGACCCACTTTTTTCCCGGCAAGCTGACAGTATTCCAGAATCGTCTGAAGCTCAGATCCATCCCCCGGAAACGCCATGCTGATAACGCCGTTGTTGACCTTGATCCCCGTCGCGATGGCCGTACCCGCCGCCGCCGAATCCGTCACCGCATTATCTGCCGAACGTGTCGTTACCTGCCCCTGATACGGGAAAGACCGAAAGAACATCGGGCTGCCGGCATAACATTCCGCCGCATAAACCTGCTGAAATCCCATGCCGTCACCAATAAACAAAATGACATTTTTAGGCGGCGTAGCGTAAACACAGGGGGACAAAAACAGAAGCATGAACATAATTGCAATAGCATTCTTCATGACGTTTCTCCTTTCAGATCCAGAAACTAAAAACAAGGTTGATTTCGAAGCCGTCCCCGAAGTCTTCGAAATAGTGATTTATATGCAATTCAATTTAAAGGAAAGAAGTCTTAAATAGGATGACCTGGATAAACTGACAGAAACCTGAAGTGACAAAACCAGACTGCCGCTGGGGCTCAACGGTGGCACATCCTGCCTCTTTCCCCTGCAAAAGCACGCTATCTGCCTTTCATGCTGATGGAATCAATTAACACTAATTTCTATTATTTTAGCCATTACTCCTCTTCTTATTGAGATACATTATACAAACTTTCTCCGGCGATTTCTATTGTGGAAACTACGTATTTTTTAAATTTTTTTTGATTTTGTCTTTCTGTGGTTCCACTTTGCTTCAAATTTAGACCTATATACAGCCCCTTATTGTCCAGTGTCCATGCACTTATGTATTCCTACAAACTTGCCCCTCACCTGCTCGTTGTGCCTGCTGGCAACTCCAAACTACGAATTATTTTAATTTCTCAATTCCCTCCCCCCAAGCTCCCCTGCGTGGGCAACACAAAAGTGATTTTTCTACAGATATTCTCAATTATCGAGCCTGAATTGCCTCGAAAGTACAGTTGGTGGTGGCGGTTTTTAAATACGAACAATGAAAAGCATCCATCGCCAAAGAAAGAGGCCGAATATTTCGGTATATCCCCGACACACTCCTGCGGCCATTACAGTACAATCATAACAGCAGCCTGTTTTTCCCAGTCATGTCTATTAAAATAAAGCATAGATTAACGGCGACAGGATAGACCCTTGGGTAAAAACAATCATCGCCCCGATCAGTAGCAACATAACAACAATCGGTATCAGCCACCATTTTTTTTGCTGGATCAGGAAACTCAACAATTCTTTAATGATAGCCAGTTTACTCATTCGGATCTCCTGCCCGGGAGGGAATTAAGTGTTTGGTATGAAGCAAATCGGCAAACGATTTAGCTTGTAAATACGCACCGGATTCACTGAAATGAACAGTGTCTTTCCAGTATTGAATATCCTCCGGCATGGTCTTTTTGAAATCGTTCAAAGGAAGTCCATATCGGTCCGCCAGGTTCTGTATCACCTGATTATGTTCTTCTAAGCCCTGGTAGAAATAATCAGAGAGTTTGTAGGGCGTTTCCCTTGTAAAAGCGAATGTCGAAAGCACAACCTGAACATTAAACTCCTTTGCAATAGCAAGAATGCTTCGCAAATTGCGTTCAAAATAAATCGGGGGGTTTTTTTTGGCCATATCCAGTCGGATTTGAGTATGATGATTCCGGTGAATACCTGCGGCATTCACATAACTTTGCAATATTCCGCCGGGAAAATCAAAGAATTTATATCGATGGTTTAAAAGCCGCAAAATCATGCTGTTCTGCCAAAACGGAATCTTCGGCGCTTCCCAGCTCTTTCTCAGTCCGGTGTTGTCTCCGCGATACGTTTCAGGAAATACCTGTCTGGCTTCAAAATCATTGACGGCATGATAAAGGATAATCATATCAGGATTCAAATCCAGTGCGCGAAATGCAAAGTTCATTAATGTTTCCCATGTAGTATACCCCGGCGTCCCGGCATTAATTACTTCCACATTCGTATAACCGTATTTATTACGCAGAATATGCTCCAGTTGAGCCGGATAAGATTTGCTCCAATCAGAAACAAACGGGGTGTACGTGGTCGATGCCCCCAGACATACAATCCGAAAAATGCCATCCGGTTTTTGCAGCGAAATTTCCTTTCCGCGATAGCCGAAACTGTTATGGTCTTTCTGTGCGTGCAGACGATATTCAGGATTCAGCGAATAGTTTAAATACAAACGCGGGACATATTTCCTCTGCAACGGATCGACTTCATTAAGCATAAGAATTTCGCTTTTTAAGCCCTCCGGGGCAAACGATACAGCCCATTTCCATAGAATCCATTCGGCGAAAAAGAAACTGAGAATGATGCTGCATCCCAGCGTCAGCAGTTCCCGCCATTTCGTCCTGACAAAACGAGGCATTGAAGTATTTCGGTTTCTAAAAAAGAAAAAAGACATCCCCAGCACAAAGATGTCAAAGAACAAAACCAGGACGGTGGATATCCCGTCTAAATGTTTCCCTGTTTTAGCGGGAAATAAAAGAGGTAAAACAAGAGGATTGAAACACAGCCCCAAGAGCAGAAAAATCCCCGAAAGAATAAGGTTAAAAATACAAGAGTTAGAATTGTTTTTCATAATAATCCTTTGTGAAATCAACTTCAGACCGATCAACCCAATATGTACCAGCGGATGAATCCGGCCCTGCAGGGAAAAAAGTTTTGCCGCAGATACGTGCCGTCAGCTTAATCGGGACAAGTACCAGATAAAACAGGAGAATCATGATGATCCCGGTCATACACCAGCCAAGAACTGCCGCCAAACCCATCCATACGATATAAAAGGGCTTTAACAGGGCCGGGCAAAGAACAACCGCTGACGCACATATGACAGCGAATGTCGCAGCGTAAAGTGAACCGGGAATTCCTTTTTTATGCAGAATGTACCCAATGACCGCGGCCAGTATTATTAACAACAGGCCAAATTGCCGGAGCTTTTTGGTACTGCTTTCAATATTCTTAATTTCCTCTAACATAATGAGTTCAGTTCAATCCAGTTCATAGGTTTTTTTCCAGTCCTCGGATTCTTCCAGGGCAGGCTGACTGCTTTTTGCCATAACAAAATTTTCCAATATCAGATAATCCATGTTGGTTCTCATAAAACACAAATAGGCTTCCTCTGGAGTACAGACAATCGGCTCCCCCCTGACATTAAAAGATGTGTTAATCACAACCGGACAGCCGTATTTCTCATTGAATGTCTTAAGCAGCCGATAGAATCCGGGATTTGTCGCCGCATCGACAGACTGAATTCGAGCGGAATAATCCACATGGGTAACCGCCGGAATAACAGAACGAGGACATTTGAGTTTTTCAATGCCCTGCAGAGTCGCATCGTTTTCGAAACCATTGGTCCGCTTATCCTCCCGGACGTCGGACACCAGGAGCATATAGGGACTGGGGTGGCTGGTTTTAAAGTAAGCACCAACACACTCCTGCAGAACAGCGGGGGCAAACGGTCGAAAGCTCTCACGGAACTTGATTTTCAGATTCATAAGTTCCTGCATTTTGGGCGACCTGGCATCCCCGATAATAGAGCGATTCCCTAATGCTCTGGGTCCGAATTCCATCCGACCCCGAAACCAGCCGATAACATTTTGTTGGGCAATCAGATCGGCCACTCTGGGATACAGGTCAGATTCGGACAGTTCTTCAAAAGGTATGCCGCGGGAAACCAGAAATTCATGGATCTGATCCCTTGAAAAACAGGGACCAAGATAGGAACCTTTTTGGAAATCCGAATTGCCTGTGCAGGTTCTGGGATTATCCAGATATTGGTACCAGGCTGCCAGCGCGGCGCCGACAGCTCCTCCTGCATCTCCAGCGGCGGGCTGAATCCAGATATCCTCAAAGGGACCATCCCGCAGAATCTTTCCGTTGCTGACGCAATTGAGAGCAACACCTCCGGCCAGGCACAGTTTTTTTTCTCCTGTGACCTTATAAACATGGCGGGCCATACGCATCATAACCTCTTCAGTAACATCCTGAACAGAGCGCGCCAGATCCATTTCCCTTTGCGTCAGTTTAGATTCGGGTTTCCGGGCCGGCCCGTCGAAAAGTTTTTCAAATCGGCGGTTTGTCATCTTCAGCCCCGTACAAAAATCAAAATACTTCATATTCAGGCGAAAAGATCCGTCCTCTTTCAAATCGATCAGGTTGGTCAAGATAATATCTTTATATTTCGGCTGTCCATACGGCGCCAATCCCATGACTTTATATTCGCCGGAATTGACTTTAAATCCGGTGAAATATGTGAATGCTGAATAAAGAAGACCCAGAGAATGCGGAAATCGGATTTCCGCATGAAGCTGAATACAATTTCCGTCACCCCTGCCATAGCTGGTTGTCGCCCATTCTCCCACACCATCACATGTTAAAATAGCTGCTGTTTGAAAAGGCGACGGAAAAAAAGCTGATGCCGCATGAGAAAGATGATGTTCCGGAAACAGAATCTTTCCTTCATACGCCAGAGAATCTTTTATAAGCTCCTTTATCCAGACCTTTTTTTTAATCCACAAAGGAACCGCTTTTAAAAAAGATTTAAGTCCGAAAGGGGCAAACTGAAGATAGGTTTCCAGGATTCTCTCAAATTTCAAAAAAGGCTTGTCGTAAAACGCAACAAGATCCAAATCCTTACTTTTTATCCCTGCGCTGTCCAGGCAAAAGGAGACGGCGTTTTGGGGAAATCCAAAGTCATGTTTTTTCCGGGTAAACCTTTCTTCCTGCGCAGCGAAAACAATCTGCCCGTCATGAATCAGGCAGACCGCACTGTCGTGGTAAAATGCTGATATCCCTAATATGTACATACAAATAGGTTATTTTAGGCATCGTTAAATACATTATCGGGTCTCTGCAGAAAGAATAAATAATTTTACTTTTCATTTTGAGTTATTTCAAGATTTATTTCAGTTAAACTCAAAGCATTTTCACACTTTCCAAAACATCATATTTTTGTTTTTCACCAAACGAACCCAATTTCAAAGTCGCTCAAGCCTCCGTGCTTGAGGGTAAATCAGCCTCC
>DLFY01000338.1:0-207 GCA_002482415.1 Phycisphaerales bacterium UBA7708 | reverse complement strand
GAAGCTGGCCGCTGGCAGCTTTTCCCAAAATGAATCCGTTTTGCATTGAAGCATCCCGCCGGCCGATTATTTCCTATACTTTAACATGAGTGTCAATAGAGGATAACGAAAATGGCAATACGCAAGCAGGACAAAACAATTATACAGGGTGTAGCTCTGCTGGGAGCGATCCTGGCGGCCCTTGCTTCGGGGATGTTTTTCCAGAAA
>DLFY01000138.1:14971-17112 GCA_002482415.1 Phycisphaerales bacterium UBA7708 | reverse complement strand
GAAGTTCTTGTTGAAGCCGGCGCCGCGGACGCTGTGGTCGAACGTCCCGAACAGATGGCCAGGGCCAGGGAAGAACTTGAAAAAATCAACAGGAAGTTTAACCAGTTAAAAAATTCGTTTGACACCAAAGTCAAGACCCTGATTGCCAAGGATCGAAGCCGGGGAATGACGCTGGTTGAAGCCAAAAAGTCGTTTCGCGGGATCATTCAGGAAGTCAAATACCTGATTAAACTCAAACAAATGTATCCTGATGTTCCATGCGAGGAAGAGGAATTGCAGCAATTATTAAACACTTTGCAGGCAGAATATGATAGTTTATGATGTGTTTTTTCTTGAACCTTACAAAAGATATTCGGAAAATACTAATATAACATGGTTTTTGGTCTCTATGAATCGTAGGATATAAAGACCTGTAAAACAGGCATAATTAGGACATTAAAATTATTCGGGAGGATTTACTATGACACGGAAAAGTCTTGTTTTAAGCCTCGCAGCGATGGTCTTGGCCGCCGGATTATCTGCCCAAGCGGACACTTTCAAGAATAAACAGACAGGCGAAATCTTTTATGGCTTCAGAACTTTAAAAACCACCGCAGATAAAACTCTTGTTTACAATGAAAATGAAAAAAAGCTGTCGCCCATCAAATTAGATGATTACGAGGTCACATTAGATAACAACGGACGGCGAAACAGCGTTGTGCTGGTGTCAATTACGGATGCGGAAGCACTCCTTTCTCAAACTGTGACCAAAACAATATGTGATGCAATAACCAAGGCCGCTAATAGTGGACCTCGATTTGTTTTAGTCAAAATCGACTGCCCCGGCGGACGCGGCGAGTATATGAAAGAAATCTGTTCAACATTAACTAAAATTGATATATGCCCCACAGTCGCCTATATTTCCGGCGGGCCTTTTGGCGGCGCCCATTCCGCAGCCGCCGCAATCGCCCTTGCCTGTGACAGGATTTATATTGCCCCTAACGCCACAATGTCCGCATTAGGACCCTTTGTCAGCACATCCAGCGGACATTCTGAAATGGATTTTCTGAAAACCTACAGTCCGGATTCACTTGCCACATACAGCGTTTTCGCAGCCACTCTTGCAGAAAATAAGAAACGTCCCGGTATCCTGGCTAAAGCGTTATTAGATAAAAGGATAGGTTTAGTTGAGGTAGTCGATACCAGCGGCAATCAAACCATCGTACAAAAAGATGCTCTTTTAAGCAATCAGACTGTTGTGAAAATCCTATGCGAAGGCCTTACGCCAAGTTCCACTGCCGCCACAGATACTACAACTGCAGCAGTGCCGCAACCTTCCAGCGTAGCCGACATACACAGTCGTGTTTTACAATTAACCCCTGCGGATGCAACTCGATTTAAATTGGCAGATGCCGTCGCCGACTCAATTCGTTCTGTGCTGAGTGATATGAATGCTTCGGATGCGCAGCTCGCAAATGCACCGGGAATTGATACGACAATTAAGCAGTTTATCGCAGCAAAAAGAAATATTGGATTGTCCTTGTCCCGTATTAGTTTCCTTGAAAATCGGACCGCCACGCTTGAAGAACAGCTCAAAACCATCGAAGAGCAGGAACGAACCACCCCCGTCAGGCGATCTCGTACAATCAATGAAGTTGGCAGTTATACACGCGGGCGGGTAACGATTCCATCGTCTGATTATTACTATTATTATGACCAGTCTATGGGGGCTGACCAGAATATTGTTAACACACAACCGATAACTCCAGATAACACCATGAGTGCTCCCAATCAGCGTACTCCGCTTGTAACCAATCCCCGAAGCCGATTCAACAGGGTTCAAGGCTCAGAAACTGTTGTTTCAAATGCGCCTGCTTTAGCATCCGCAGATGTAAATCGCGAGTTGTCTGCAGTACTGAATAATTTGATTGGAGAATATCGAACCGCTGTGTCTCTGGCCAACCGCTGGGTCGGCGCTTTGCCTCCGGAAATTACAATTCAGACATTACAGCGTAATCTGGAATCAGCAATCGCGTTGTCTGACAACCTTAGATTCAGGACACAATAAGCCTTTTTTATAAATAACACCTGCCGATATCTGGACACATACGGCACAGTGCAGTAATGTATAATTCTTGTCTTTTATTTCCATAAAGACATAA
>DLFY01000138.1:9041-14943 GCA_002482415.1 Phycisphaerales bacterium UBA7708 | reverse complement strand
GTCTACGCACTTTAGGATTTTACAGTATCGTTGAATACGCAGAGTTTTGGTTGGTTGTTTTTAAAGGCATAAAAGATGAAAAAAGGATACATTTCTCTAATCGCAGTGGTTATTGCCGGATTCTTCATGGCTTCCTGCGGTAAAAAAAACAATCTGGATGCCGCTGCGGAATCGCAAGTCAATTTAAACACCACGATCGGACAATTAGTCCAAATCAGTTACAGCCCGTCTGTGCCGGTTCGCGGTTATGGTATGGTGTCGGGTCTGTGGGGAGCAGGTTCATCAGAATGTCCACCCCAATTGCGGCCCGAACTGGAAAAATTTATCTGGCAGAAAATGCCCAATGCAACACCGGGGGAGATTAAGAATTTCATCGAAAGCACCGACACGGCGATCGTTGAAATAATCGGTGAAATTCCCGCGCTTTCCATGATCGGTGATCGGTTCGATATTCAAATCATACCCCTGACAAAAACGCAGACCACCTCACTTCGAGGCGGGCATTTGTTTACATCTGAGCTTAAAGAAATGAGTCGCATGCAGACTTTCAGCCAGTTTGCCAAAACCATCGGCAATGCTGAAGGCCAAATTTTCACGTCGATTGATCCGGCCACCAAACAGGAGCGTTATTATATATTCAACGGCGGCATTGCCTCACTGAAGTCTCCGATAACTTTAACCTTAAAGCAATCCAGCTTCAGGGCATCCAATGCCATCCGGAATCGCATCAATGAACGCTTCGGCAGCTCAACCGCAAACGCCATATCCAGCACGGATATTCAAATCACCATTCCGTCGCAATATCGCCATCGCCGACAGGATTTTCTGGCCATGGTTCAGCTTTTATATTTATCAGAAGATGAAACCCTCCGAACACAGCGTATTGATTCCCTGTGTGAGCAATTGATAGACCCGGCCAAATCCGCCGAATCCGAGCTTGCGCTTGAGGCGATTGGCCGTCCCTGCCTGTCCAGGCTCGCAACTCTGCTGGACGAGCAAAACGATCCGCTCGTGCGTTTTCATGCAGCCCGATGCATGCTCAATATCGGCGACTATCGAGGCATTAGTGCCCTGCGAAGCGTCGCCCTGGACGACAACTCCAGTCTGCAAATTGAAGCCATCAAATCATTGAGCAATGCCAAACTGAAAGACATTGAACCGTTTTTGTCGCAGTTATTAGCCAAAGACAACATCGATGTACGACTGGCCGCTTATGATCAGCTTCTCGATCATAACAGCGTATTTGTCAAGCGCATTCCGGTTGGAACCGATTTCTTTGTTGACCTGGTGAATACCCCAGGGCGAAAAGTGATTTATGCCATGCAAAAAGAATATGCCGGGCTGGTTCTGTTCGGCAGCCTCATTGCCTGCCAGAACGACTTGTTTTTGGACAAAGGCAATGTAATGATCAATGCCAGGCCCGGCGATAAATATGTATCATTGGTCCGCAGACATCCTGCTCGCCCCAAACTGGTTGGCCCCCTTTTGAGCAGTTTTTATCTTGAAGATATCATTCGCACCCTTGGCCACGCTCCAGAAATCGACAAAAAAAAATATCCCTGGCCGGGCTTGGGATTAAATTATTCTGAAATTCTTGACATTGTCGAACAGTTGTGTCGAGATAATCTGGTTGCTGCAGAATTCATGTATGGGCCGCTTTCTGATGCCGGATCGTTTTTGGAGAAAATGAACCAGGCGACCGATAAAACAATGACACCCCCGGCCAAAAGCAAACAATAACCTGAACTAATCTGACTTTATTTTTCTATGAGACTTGAAAAAATTATCATTAACGGATTTAAAAGTTTTGCCGACAAAACCGAACTTCGTTTTAATCAGCCCATTACGGCCATTGTCGGCCCGAATGGCTGCGGCAAAAGCAATGTTGTGGATGCGTTGAAGTGGGTTTTAGGCAATCAAAGCCCAAAAAGTCTGCGAAGCGGACAAATGCTGGATGTAATCTTCAGCGGATGCAGCAGCCGAAAACCCAGCAGCATGGCCGAAGTCACCCTGCACTTTTCAGATGTCAGAGGGCTGGGCCTGGAACAGGACGAATTAGAGATATCACGTCGTCTATTTCGCAGCGGCGAAAGTGAATACCTGATTAACGGCAAATCCTGCCGGCTGAAAGATATCAAAGAATTATTCCTCGATACCGGTGTCGGCGTCAGCGCTTATTCGATAATTGAGCAGGGACAAATCGACCAGCTTCTGAAGTCTTCGACCCAGGACAGGCGGATTATCTTTGAAGAGGCAGCGGGCATCAGCAAATTCAAGGCTCACAAGAAAGAAGCCCTCCGCAAGCTGGAACGGACCGAACAAAACCTGCTGCGTCTGGCCGACATTGTCAATGAAGTCCAAAAACAGCTCCGCAGCATCAAGCTGCAGGCGGGTAAAGCCCGCAGTTATCTCGAATACAGCCAGCGGCTCAAAGAGCTTCGTGTCAATTATTCATTGGCCGAGTATCACAAGATTATCACCACCTGCCGCAGCAAGGAAGAAGTCCTTGCCGACTGGCAGGAAAAGTTTGCCGCATCCGCCGCGGCGGTTGCCCGTTACGACGCCGCCTCAGGGGAAATGACGGCGAAAATTCTTGAGAATGAGAATCAGATTAATCGCTGGGACAATACTCTTATTGCCTCTCGCAGCCGCATTGAGCAGCATACCGAGCGTATTCATTATCTGAATTCACGGATCGACGAACTGGCTGAACGCAAGAAGACCTCACTGTCCCAGACTGCCAAGCTGTCCGAACAGATTCGTCAGCTCGGCAGTGAACTGGAAACATGCCGGCAGGAACTGGAAACCAGCCAGAAAGACCTGTCCGCCCGGACCGACCAGCTTGCCCAGGCGGAAGATATTCTGTCGCAAATGAATACCCAGTGTGCGGAATTGCAGGTTAAACTGGAGGATGAAAAATCCGGAATCATCGATATTGTTCGCCGTACCGCACAACTGCACAATGAAATTCAAAGCCTGAATACCTATCGCGATAATCTGGCCGGCCAGAAGACACGTCTTTCGGGACGAGCCAGTCAGGCTGAAGTACAGTTGGCCGAATGGCTGACTGAAAAGGCACAATGCCAGTCCCGCCTGGAAGACATTCTCAGTGTTATATCGCAGCTCCAGAGCACCCTGGAGGCCAAACGCACGGAAATGGAGACTATTGGCGGACAGAAAACCGCTGCAATGAATGAAATGTCGCGCTGCAAGGAACAGCGAAGCGGCATCAACAGCGAATTGAACGTCCTGAAAGATATGGAATCCCGGCGTCAGGGTGTCAACAGCGCCATCCGTTCGATTCTGAAAGAGCGTGATGTCAACAAATCGGATTATATCGAGGGTATCGTTGCCGATATTCTGTCGGCGGATATACAGTATTCGCAGGCTATTGAAGCAGCGCTGGAAGGCAAAACGGACGCCCTTGTCGTCAACAGCACGTCCCGTTTTCTTGCTGACACGGGGATGCGTGATAAACTGGATGGCCGCCTGACGGTACTGTGTATGGATCGTCTTGAGCCGTTTGTGGACACGGCGGACCTGGCCGGCAAGACCGGTGTTTTAGGCAGACTGGCGGAATTCGTTCGTTTCGATCCGGAATACGGCCCCCTGGTCTGGTCGCTGCTGGGTAAAAGCGTACTGGTCGAATCACTGAATGCCGCCATGGAATTGGCTCGTCAATACAGCAGTTATCGTTTTGTGACTCCGCGGGGTGAAGTGCTCAGCAATGGCTACACGCTTTGTGCCGGCCCGCTGGGAAAAACCTCCGGCCTGATATCCCGTAAAAGCCGCATTCATCAGCTCGAACAGCAGCTTGCCGAGGTCAACGGTCAAATTCATGGACTTGAACAAACGCTCGAACAGACCGAGCATGAGAATGAGCACCTGGCCGAATTGTGCAAGGAACTTCGCACCAGCATCTATGAAGCCAACACGGAAAAAGTGGATACCGAATCCCGGATGCGCATGGTCGAACAGAACGTCAAACGCCTGGGGCAGGAGCAGCCGATTATCCTGAGCGAAATCCAGGTGCTTGAAGAAGAAATATCCAAATCCGTCCAGAAACAGCATGACTCCCGCAGAAAACTTGACGAGCTGGAAGAAATCAACACCCAGCGCTCAGCCCAGATTCAGCGGATTCAGCAGATGCTGGATGAACAGCGGCGTGTGCTGCAAAGTCGTTCTTCGGAAGTCACTGAATTAAAAATCCAGATCGGGCGATTCAGTGAACAGCAAAAATCGATTCGTCAGCGATCCGCGGCCCTGGCCAGCCAGATTCAGCACGCCCGCATGTCGGCCGAGGCGTGCCGTACCGACGCTATTACCTGCGATGACCAGATTGAACAGACCCAGCGCAACATTCTTTCCACCGAGTCGGCGGTCTGTACTCTCTACGTAGAAAAAGAGGAAGCTCAGAAGCAAAGTGTCCTTCTGCACGCTTTGCAGCAGGAACTGTCGGCGCGGCAGAAGGAAAACGAGCAATTACTGCGGCAGGCCCGCACCGAACAGTCTGAGATTGAGCAGCACATCCACCAGCTTCAGCTTGATTTGTCGCAATTGAAAGTCAAAGACGAAGACCTGTGCCAGCGCGTCCGCGAAGAACTTCAGATTGAACTGGTGGAGGCCTATCAGAACTATAGTACGCAGGATATCGACTGGGATGTCGTCCGAGAAGAAATCAACGACCTGCGGGGCAAAATCGAACGCCTCGGCAATGTCAATGTGGATGCCATCGAACAGCAGCAGCAGCTCGAAGAACGATACACTTTCCTGGCCTCGCAGGTGGAAGACCTCAACGCCAGCAAGGCCCAACTGGAACAGCTTATTGAGCGAATCAACCAGGAAAGCCGGGAGAAATTCCAGGTTACTTTCGACCAGGTGCGAATCCACTTTCAGGAATTGTTCCGGATTCTATTCGGCGGGGGCAAGGCCGACATATTCCTCGAAAATCCCGAAGATGTGCTCGAATCCGGGATTGAAATTGTGGCCCGTCCGCCCGGCAAGGAAACCCGCACCATCAGCCTGTTGTCCGGCGGTGAAAAAACCATGACGGCAATCGCCATGCTCTTTGCAGTCTTCAAGAGCAAGCCCTCGCCATTCTGTGTGCTGGACGAAGTGGATGCGGCGCTGGATGAAGCCAACAATGAACGCTTTAATCTGATTGTCAAGCAGTTCCAGCAGTTGTCGCAGTTTATCGTCATTACGCACTCCAAACGGACCATGAGCATCGCCGATATGCTGTATGGCATTACCATGCAGACGCAGGGCATCAGCAAAAAAATCAGTGTCCAGTTCGACAGCGACAAGCGGGATGATGCGACCGAATCGGCAGTGGCATAAGATAACAACAACCTTCAGCAGCCGCCCAATGCGGCGAAAGATTACCTTATGAATGAACGGCTTGACAGTCATCGGCTCAGCAATGGCATGGTCATTCTGGGCGAGCCTATGGCGGATGTGGAATCCGCATCGTTTTATTTTCTGGTCCCCGCCGGAAATGCCCATTATCCTGAAGGCTGTTCCGGGGCGGGACAAATCATATCAGACTGGCTGTTTCGCGGGGCAGGTTCCAGGGACAGCCACATGCTCGTAGAGGCACTTGACGAACTCGGGATTCATCGCAACAGTTCCATCACCGCAGAGAATTTATCTGTCAGCGCCTCGCTGGAATCCGCAAATCTGCAGGCAGCACTGGATTTATATGCGGATATTCTGACCGCCCCCCTGCTGGAAGCGGATCAATTCGAACCCTCCCGGCAACTGGCGATCCACGAACTGGCCGGACTGGATGATGATCCGCAGCACAAAGTCCGCCTGCTGGTTACTGAACAATTTTATCCTTCTCCCTACAACCGCCCCACCGAGGGGAAAAAAGACGACCTGGAGAATATGACTGCGGATC
>DLFY01000138.1:0-8987 GCA_002482415.1 Phycisphaerales bacterium UBA7708 | reverse complement strand
TCTGTTCCCTTCTGGAAAAGCGATTTGCCCATCTGTCCGGAACGGGTGTAAAGCGTCCTGCGGCAGGTTCCTCCGGACGGCGATATACACACGAAGCCAACGAAGGCGCCCAGGTCCATATCGGCCTGATGACCCGCGTCCCGACCATTCAAGACAGCCGTTATTATGAAATCATGGCCGCCGTTTCCATTTTATCCGGCGGCATGAGCAGCCGTCTGTTCACCGAGGTTCGAGAAAAGCGCGGCTTGTGCTACGCGGTCGGGGCAAGGTATCAGTCTTTAAAAGACCATGCCGCGATTAGCTGCTACGCCGGGACGACGCCCGAACAGGCCCAGGAAACCCTTGATGTCACCGTCGAGCAATTCCGTCGGCTGCGCGAGGGCTTTTCCGATGAAGAGCTGCATCGCGCACAGATTGGACTCAAGAGCACCCTGATTATGCAAAGTGAATCGTCAGCCGCCCGGGCCGCCGGCGTCGCAGGCGATTACTATTATCTGGGCAGAGTTCGAACGCTGCCGGAAATCCGTCAAAAGATTGACTCTGTCAGCCGGTCTTCGTTGCTGACGTTTCTGAATGACAATCCATTTGACGATTTTACCGTTGCCACCATTGGCCCAAAACCGATTCAACTTTAATTGAAATTATTGACGTTATGATTTTTAAACACAGACAGCTCGAAAACGGATTGACCCTCATCGGTGAAAATCACCCGCAGGCTCAGACCACCGCCATGGGTTTTTTTGTCCGCACCGGCTCACGGGATGAAACCCCTGAAATCAGCGGTGTTTCCCATTTTCTGGAACACATGGTATTCAAGGGAACCGACAGCCTGAACTGGCAGCAGGTCAATGAGGCCTTCGATGGCATCGGTGCCAAATTCAACGCTTTCACCGGCGAAGAAAATACCGTCTATTATGCGGCAGTACTGCCTGAGTTTCTTCCCGATGTGGCCCGGTTATGGTCGCAGTTGATGCGACCTTCGCTGCGTGAAGACGATTTCAATATTGAGAAAAATGTTATTCTCCAGGAAATCGCCATGTACAAGGATATGCCGCAATTTGATGTCCTGGATCAGGCACGCGCCCTGCATTTCGGCAGCCACCCCTGCGGCAACAGCACGCTCGGCACCGAGCAGACCATCGGAGATTTGAAAGTTGAGCAAATGCGGGACTATTTCAGCCGACGGTATGCCCCCAATAACCTGGTCGCCGCCTGCTGCGGGAGTTTGGATTTTGACCGGTTTTGCGAATTAATCGAATCCGTCTGCGGCCACTGGAAACCCGCCCAGGCAGACCGGGCACTATCTGTTTTTGAAGGCACCCGGCAGCGAAAACACATCCAGAAAGAGACGCTCGCCCGACACCACATCTGCCTTATCAGCCCCATGGTATCCATGCAGGATCCCCGTCGGTTTGCTGCATCACTGCTGGGAATGATTATCGGCGACGACAGTGGGTCACGATATTTCTGGTCACTGGTGGATCCGGCTATTGCTGAAGCTGCATCGATGCAGGCCGAGACCATGGATGGAATCGGGGCGATGTATAGTTACATCTGCTGCGAGCCAGCCGCTGCCCCAAAGGTAGCAGATATCATCAAGGGCATTTTTTCTGATTTGAGTCGTAACGGCATACAGGAAAAAGAGTTAATCGCCGCCAAAAACAAGGTGCTTTCCGCCCTGACGCTCAAATCCGAACAGCCGATGGGCAGAATCTTCGGGCTGGGATTCAATTGGGTCTATTCCAGATTGTATCGCACCCTGGCCGATGATATCGCAGCCGTTCGGGCAATCACTGTCGATGATGTCAATCAACTCATTGCTGAATTTCCTCCGGGCCTGTATAGTTGTTTATCGATGGGGCCGGATACCCAGGAAAATCCTCTTTTCTGATAAAATGGGTGATTTCACATATTGCGTGAAACAGTGGGGATTGCTATAATTGTGGTAAAGATGAATTTGGAGGGGTGTCGTGGACCCGGAAAAGCATCCAACTGAAAATCTGGACGTTGATATCCTGCAATGTAAAGCAGATATCCTGCGAGCCTTGCAGCAGGCTTCGCAAGCAGGAGCTTTGCGCAATACCAGCAAGCCCTCTGCAACAGAACCTGCTCAGGATCCCGATTTTTTTGCGTCAACAGATGCCGAAAAAACAGCCCCGAAATTAATACAAGATAATAATTATCCTGTTGGTGCACGAATTTTATCGTTTGACCAATTACAGAAAGCAGCCGACCAGAAAAAAAGCACAGTCTCTCCTGACATGTCATTTCCGGACTCAACCAATCCTGATTTGGAGCAGACGTTAAAACAGGAAGCAAACACAGATAATAGCCGGATTGATCAGCTTATCAGCCAGATTCAAGACCTGGAAAAGCAACTTTCCGAAGAACGCTTACGAACCCAGGATTTAACGTCTGATCTTAGCGCTATGCGTTCACAGGCAGAAAATGCCGGCGAGCAGTTAATGCGTCTTCAGGCGGAGATAGACGAACAGAAAAACACATACAAGTCTTATCTTATCCAGAACAGAGATATTCAATCTTCACTTGAGGCCCAGTTGAGTGAGGCACAGGCCGGGCTTGAAACAAAAAATGCAGAATTGAATCTTGCCCAGCAAAAACTGGCAGAAATCCAGGAACAGCTCACTGCCCGCGACAATGAAATCCAGCAGCAGAAAATATTACTGGACTCAACAAGTCTTGAGCTATCCCAAAAACAGCAGCAGCTTGAGCAGGTGCAATCAACCATTCAAGGGTATGAACAGCAAATAAAAATCCAGTCGGATTACTCAGCGGATGTCGAACAGAAACAGCGACAGATTGAACAGTTAAAATTTGAACAGATTGAGCAACAGGAACAATTTCAGCAGAATAAAGCCAGGCTGGAATCCAAAATCGCCTCCCTGGAACAACTGACCGACCAGCTCAAGCAGGAAAATTACAGCCTTTCTCAGGATTTGGCTTCCGCACGCAAAGCCCTGGCGGATATTGAAGAAGCCATGCTTCAAAGTCGCCGGGACATGGAAACGGCTCTTCGTGAAAAAATGGCATTGGCGAATTCCGTGACAGAAATAGAATCTCTCTCGCGACAGCAACAGGAAGAATTGGCCGGCCTCCATCAGCAGAATGAAATTCTTGCAGCACAAATGCAAGACGCTGCCGGACACATAGAGACCGCCCGGGCGGAACTAACACAGCAAAATCGCCTCTCTGAAGAAACAATACATCAATTGAAACTTCGCATTGCTGAACTGGAAGACCAAATCGTCGAAAACGATGGAGTAACAGATAACAGAATATCGGAACTGAAGCATCTGATTGATGAACAGAAAAGCCTGCTGGAAAAAACTGAACACCAGAGGCGAGAACTCGAAAATCGCCTGGCCGGCCTGCAGGCTGAAAATGACCGCCTTTGTGCCGCCAGAGAGGAAACCGATTCGCTGCGGGAACAGCTTCATCTCGCTCAGCAACGACTGGAAAACACCAATCATCAGCTTGAAAAAGTCAAAGGCGACGCTCAGCTTGTCGGCGAAGAAAACAATCAACTGCACAGCATGCTGTATCTGCGTGACCATGAGCTGGAAAAACTCCAGGCACAGATTCAGGAACTGCAGAGCCGCATCTCAGAGCTTGAATACACCGAAACCGCCCCGCCGCTCGCCGAACACGCCGTTTCTGATGCAGTATCACAGCCTTCCGCAGGCCCTGCAGATGAACTTGCACAAATCCACGAGGAATCAGAAGCCGAGATTCCGAGTTTTAATCTTGCCGAACAAATTATGGCCGAACATCGCCGTGCGGTGGCATCACAAAGACAATCGCCTGTTGCACGGCCGCAGCGCAGTCGGGAGGATGCTATTTCCCGAGTTGTCGGACACTTCATCACGACCCCAGGCACCCCCGAACCTGAACCATCGCAAGTCATTTCTCTGTCTGAAAATGAATATGCCCCGCAGCCATCCGAACCGGACTTGACACAAGCTATTACGCCGCGAGATACCGAGTCGCGTTCATCGGAACTTCTGTTCGCCGATATTGTCAAACGCGATATCCTGCGGTTCCTCGATAAAAAACAAAAATCGCTACAGCGACCTTCATGGTCCTGGAATCATAATTGATCAGGGATGATGAATGCCGGATTTATAGTTTCGTTCATCGACTGGGCTGAAGGCATACTGGGAACACCTTATTTCTATGCCGCCGTCGGTGTTTTTTTTGCCTGCATTCTGTTTTTTACGCTTTGGCATTTATTCCGCAAGCCGCATAAGACCCCGGGCAGCCAATCTGTAAAAACGCCCCAGATGATAATCGAAGAAAACTACACCCAATGCGCCTTTGGAATAACACGAAAAATCCGTTCAATAAATAGCAGGAATAAAACCATTCTGCTGGCCGGCGCAGGCCTGGAAACCATGCCGGTTACGATACCTGTGAAAATCGCAATTGCCCTGGCCCAGTCCAATTACAAGTGTCTTTTTATCGATCTGGATACCCGCCGCAACGCTGCCGCCAAAGTGTTTGAACTCAATTCCAATACCACCGCAGGCATCATCACGCCCCACCCCCTGCAGACGGTCATCAGCAATCTGTCATTATGGCCGGCTGAATTTTTTGTTCGGTTCAGCCAGATTAATATTCGGATTGTTACCCAGGCTGCAAAGAAACACTATGAAGTCGTCCTGATTAATGCTCCTTATCTGGATGGACACCCGGATCGCAAATTTATTGCGTCGTCAGCGGACTATGGATTGATCTTTTATGATAAGCAGCCGCAGCTTGGCCGTCTTAAAACAATTTTTTCCGAAAATGACTGCCAATTGATTCAATCCCAATCCATCAATGAGTTGAATGGATAGGCCCTGCCGCCTCAGCATCGACAAACCAGGTCATCCTGTCCACCGCAGACCACAGCGCATGCACAGGATATTGCCATGGCCGCAAAGGCGGAATGAGGGTCTCTCTGAGAATCTCCTGCTTGGAACCGCCGGTGATAATAAATAAAAGCGAACGGGCCGCAGTCAGCACCGGAGCAGTCAGTGTTACCCTCGTATGCGGCATGGTCTGTGAAAACACCGCCGCGGCAATATCTTCCTGATTATCCACAACTTCAGTTCCCGCAAGCAGTGACGCCGTGTGTCCATCTGCACCCAGCCCCAGAAGAACCACATCCAAAACAGGCCATTGCCCGGCCTGCAATTCCATTACGCGGCGAATTGTGTTCTGGTATTGTTCGGCGGCTTCGGCCGGCGGCAATTCCCCAAAAACACGATGAATATGATGCTGCGGCACTGGCACATAAGAGAGTAAGGATATCTGAGCCAGCCAATAATTACTGTCTGGATGATCCGGCCCCACACAGCGTTCATCGGCCCAGAAAAAATGAATTCGCTGCCAGTCCAGTGATTCTTTGACAAGCAGCTCAAAAAACATCTTCGGACTGCTGCCGCCGCTGAGGGCACAATAACAAACACCCCTTTTCTCGATAGCGTCCCGCACACGATCACAAAAGAAAGACACGGCTTGTTGAGCTGCTTGCTGAGCTGTTGGCAAGGAAACAATTCGCGGTTTGTTCACGGCTTCTTTTTGCTGTTCGAGAAATGCCTGAAGAAAGACCGCTGCGGCAATAGCGTCCTGCCGCTTTTTCCTTTCATCACGGGTTAAATCCGAACCGGCCAGCTTCCAGTCCGCTTCGGCACTGCTCAGACGCTCATCGAACAGCGTTATGGGGACGGAAACGGCCTTCGTTAATTGAGCCGCAAATTCTCGAGAGGCTTTTGCTCTCGGACCTTCGGAGCCATCCATATTCAGGGGCAAACCGATTACAACGGAACCCGCCTTTTCGGACCTTATAATCTCTGTGATCCTGGAAATCAGCCCCGGTCCCGCTTCCAGCACTACCAGCGGAAACGCCATCGACTGGCCGGCATCGCTGATAGCCAGTCCCACACGTTTTTGGCCCAGATCAATGGCAAGATAACGCACTACTCTGCTCCTTGAAGTTAGAGATAGCGCTGGCCGCCACGCTGCTGAATCTGTTCCAGCAATTCCTTAATGCGATGACTCTGACTGGCCGGGCAAATCAGCGTTGCATCGGGACTATGTGCCACAACCATATTTTCCACGCCAATCAGGGCGATAAGATGTCCGGCATCCTCAGTTACAATAATGGAATTTTTACAGTCCAGCAGTTCGGCCTTTTCTGCAGCGACAATATTGTTCGAACCGTCCGATTCGATAATATCCGCCAGCGCCGTAAAAGACCCCAAATCCCGCCAGCAGCAATCCAGGGAAATCCCATAGACTTCGGGCGTTTTTTCCATAACCGCATAATCGATGCTGATTTTCGGCAGTTTGGTAAACCACTCCCTGAGCGTATCCTCCTGGTCCGCCCTGCCCCAGGCAAGCTGTATTTTTTGCAACGGTTCAACACATGCCGGCAGGAAATGATGCAGCTTGTCAAGAATCGTTTTGGTCTTCCATACAAACATCCCTGAATTCCAGCAGTACTGGCCGCTATCCACATAGTCTTTGGCGGTCTGCGCATCGGGTTTTTCTTTAAAAGCTTCAAGCCGCCGTACCGCATCCGCCGATTCACCACAGGGCACCGCTTGTCCCAATTTGATGTATCCGTACTGCGTACTGGCAAACGTCGGCTTGATTCCAAACGTCAGCAACGCCTCATGGTGTTCTTCGACAAAGTCCAACGCAATCTGCATAGCCTTCTGGAATGGTTCATCGGGCTCAATGACCTGATCGGCTGTAACCACCGCCATTGTGGAATGCGGATCAAATTTATGGAGAACTGTCGCGGCAAGCCCGATGGCGCCTGCCGTATCGCGGACCAGCGGTTCGGCAATCACATTTTCGGTGGGCAATTCCAGCAGATTCTCACGGACCATATCCACATAGCCAATATTCGTAACCACCAGAATATTCCGGGGATCAAATAGTCCGCACAGCCGGTCAAAGCAACGCCGCAGCAGGGTCTGGCCGCTCAGCAGCCGCAGCATCTGTTTGGGGCGGTGTTCACGACTGAGCGGCCAGAGCCGCTTGCCGGAACCTCCCGCCATAATCACTGCATAATCCATGTCGTCTCCTTCGCGATTGCCGTCGGAAGTATTCGGATTTACTGTTAAACGAGATAGCCGCCGTCAATCTGCTGTACCGGTTTAATCTTCTCGGCTAAATCTTCATAACCCGGCTGGTCCATCAGGGCAAATGTCGCTTCCTTACCCAGTTCCACCGCGGGCTGATCATACGCATTGATATCAAACAAAAGACCCGCCAGCGAAGTCGTCGCTTCGAACAGGTAGATAAACTGGCCAATCGTAAACGCATTGACCTGATCAAAAAGAACCGTCATACAGGGTCGTTTGTCGTGCAGCAAGGCATATTCGGTGCCAAGCTTTTCACTGTTCAGCAGACGCGACATTTGTTTGCCGGCCAGATAATTCAATTCCGGTGTACTTTCCGGAGACGGGCCGATGACGATATCACGGTCAAACTGCTTGACCTGCAGGAAAGTGAATATTTTATCATTTGGCCCTTCACGATACAACTGGACCTGACTGTGCTGGTCGGTTGTCCCCAGAGCATTCACCGGCGTGGGGCCGACATAGACATCCATGCCCTTGAGATTTTTGGTCTTGCCAAGGCTTTCCGCCCAGAGCTGGCGATACCAGTCGGATAAGTCCTTCAGCCGCCATGCATAGGGGAACATCACGGAAATCCGCTTGCCGGTATTGTAATAATGCCAGTTAATCGCCGCATTCAGCGCTGCCGGGTTGGCAAAGAAATCCGTCCGGCTGACCCGCTGATCCATATCCCGAGCGCCGGCCAGCAGGTTTTCAATATCAATACCGCATACTGCTGCACTCAGCAATCCAACGGGGCTAAGCACGCTCCAGCGTCCGCCGACACCATCCGGGACTTCCAAAGTCCGAAAACCCGCCTCGTTGACGATTTTACGAAGGGTGCCTTCTTTGGGGTCGGTGGTTGCAATAATTTGCTTTTTATAGCCGGCCGGACCGAGTTTTTTGAGCAGCATTTCACGGATAATCAAAAACTGGGCCGCGGTTTCCGCGGTACGCCCGGATTTGCTGATGACATTAAAAATCGTCTTATCCAGTTTGTCACCAATCCAATCCAGGAAGCTGGCCAACTGCATCGGATCGACATTGTCAAAGACAAACAGACGCGGGCCTTTGCGCTGAGCGCTGTCCAGATTATACAGATAGGGATTCAACGCCGTCTGCAAAGCGATATTGCCCAGCGCCGAACCGCCGATACCCAGAACGACAAAATTTTCACATTCATTAATGACCTGCGAGGCAATCTCCCGGACCTGCTTGGGATATTGCTCATTATAGGGCAAATCCCGGTAACGGACCTTGCCGGCCTTGCGCTGCTGATTGAGCTGCTCAATCACAGGGGTGGTTTTCCCAGCCAGCTCCTGAAACTGCTGGGCGGTCAATCCGTGTTCGGCTCCAATGACTTCGGCGGTCACATTTTTATAGTAAAAATGAATTCGTGCACTGGTCACAATATATCTCCTTGTTCAAGACCTGAATATTCCTGATTTATTTCCCTGCTCGTGTCAGGTTGGCGTATTTTACCATCAACGATTTAGTTTTTCCAGACTGGAATTGCACAACAACAATACTATCCGGCCCCAGATCGAGAAATTCCTTGACCCGCCCCGGCCCAAATGTGTTATGAATGACCACTTCACCCACTTTGAACATCCCGGCTTTAGGGGCAGAAGCAGACATCTTAACCACCGGCTCCTCATCCTCTATGCCGTAAGCATCTTCCGCAAATGAGGCCTTTTCGCCTCCAAAGCCCACTTCATAAAGAAATTGAGATGGAGTCGAGCGGATAAACTGTCCCCGCAAGACCCGGTGCCGGGCGTAAGTGACCGTCAGGCTGTCTCTGGCCCGGGTGATACCAACGAAGAATAGTCGCCGTTCTTCCTCCAGATCATCGGG
>DLFY01000005.1:4426-5262 GCA_002482415.1 Phycisphaerales bacterium UBA7708 | reverse complement strand
GTTGGTATCGCCGACGATGGTAATCAGCCGGTCGCTGATGGTCACGGTTTTGATATTCACATCCACCGTCCTGGGGCTGTTGTTGATCGACTCAAGGACATAGGTCAGCCGCCCTGTCACGGAACTTTCATCCAGGATGCCCGAGGCCTGCTGCTTGACGGTATTGAGCGTGCGTCGCAGCTTGGATAAGATGGGTTCGTTGGGCGGACGTTTGGCGCCGTACNNNNTCTCGGTTAATTTCTGCTGAAGCCGGGAATAATCCTTCTCGTTTCGCCAGGCTTTGACCTGAAAATACAGGCCCATCGCCAGAAACAGGATGGTCAGGGACACGCTGACAACCTGAAGGCTCCGCTGGAGAATCCGGCGGCGGCCCTGATAGGGCATGAAATCGCGCCGGAAGTCGGCACGACGGGTCCTGCCGGCCAAGGCCAGCGCTGAGCCGGCGGCAAAGAGGAAACCATTGTGCTGCTCGGGTTGGACCTCGTAAGGGATTTCCAGATTGAGCTGCCTGGATAAATCGACCGTCTCAATGACCAGGCCGGTGAGGGCATTCATACGGGTTTTATCGATGCCTTCGCAGTGACCAGCCAGCACCAGTTTTTTGACAGCCACATTCTCACTGAGGCCGGCGATGGTCAGGATGATCTGTCGGGCCAGCGGCTCGGTTTTGTCCGGATCTTCGGGTAATAGAAACGTGCGGACCTTGGGGGCGAAGTCCGGATTGACCGGGGTAATCAGATAACAGGTCCTGCCGAAGACCAGCAGATACATGGCACCCGGCTCGCGGAAACTGTCGATGCGTTCCAGGACGCGGGTCAGACAAACGGCATCGGGTT
>DLFY01000005.1:0-4420 GCA_002482415.1 Phycisphaerales bacterium UBA7708 | reverse complement strand
GAATATCGGTCAGGGTCTGTCGGCCTGCGGTAAAGATGGTCACATCCGAGCCGCCCGGACCCGAGGCGGTGATTTCAAAAGCAATGGCCAGGGTCGATGCATCCGTGGCGGCGGCTTCTTCGGTATCGAAGCGAATGGTGCTTTCGACCTGTTTGGCGTCGGTAAATTCCGAATGATGATAATACTGGCTGATCAGGTTGCTGCGAACCGCAACAGCGGCCTGATCAAAGGGGCCGGCCTGCCGCAGAATCTCACGGGCCATGGCCGTCAGGACAACCTGTCCCTGTTCCGTGCCGCCGACCGGGACGAATAAGCATCGCATCCCGGCACCGGAACCTTTTGCGGAAACGGCGGCACAATACGCCCCTTCCGGCATCAGATAGACGCCTATGATATTTTGTTGTTCCACGCTGTGTACTCCTGGTTTATACTGATCGTACTTGAAATTTCCCGCTTCGGCTCGCGGAATAATCATACCCGTTGGGTATATTAACGGCCGTACAAAATAATCAGCCGTTCCATTTGTTTGCCTTCTTTAATCACTGCCGCAACAGCCGATGTCCTGGCGCTGCCGCACCGGCTGGTAATGCGTATCGAAAAGAAATTGCTTTTGACATCAATATAAGGCGCCGCCCGATCAATCGCATTCAGATCGCCAAACATCTGATCGCGCAGGTCGGCAATGGTTTTAAACGGCTTTTCCCTGCGCAGACGGATAATTTTCTCAGCGATTTCTTCGGGGCTTCCGCCGAAGGTAAAAGCCGCCTCCAGCACCTGCCGCGGGGCGGTGTTGACATTGATCCGCTGGCTGCCCCACAAGGCAAGATATTTCATGGGGCTTTCGTCGTCAAAGGCCTTGTCCGGCAGCGGCACCGACAGTGTCTCCAGGTCCAGCAGGGAACTGTGAAACAGCTTGGCAAAGTCGGCGGCATGCCCTACGGCCGGGCGGGCCTGCTGCTGAGTTTGCTGCGGCGGCTGAACCGCCGGCTGGGTCGCAGTCCGTCGCTGGGTGCGGGAGGTGGTAAACTGGCGGGTCTGAGCCTGCGTCTGTCCCTGCTGCGGCTGGGCCGTCTGCACGGTCAGCATCACAGCCGTGGGATTCAACTGGAACAATTTGCGTTTGCCCAGCTCATTCAATTCAGTGAACAGATTTTCCACCGTCTGCTCATCCATCATCATCAGTTCGGAAAAGTTCAGCATGGCCGCGCGGGCCTGCTTGTTGACATTGATATTGCTGGTTACCGCCCAGCTTAACGGCATCTTGGCGTTTTCATCTTCAATGGTGATGGTAATCCGGCTGTCGCCGATGTTCAGTTCGATTGGCTCAATGACATTGGGCCAGGGAGGACCATAGGGGCCGGGGACAACAATCTGCTCGGGATCGACGTAAGTGACCTCTTCGGCTGATTCATCATGATTCAGACTATTGGGGTCGGTCTGCTCGTCTTTGCCCATCATTTTGGCAATCAGCTTGGCAAACAGGGAGGCGGCATCTTCCGAGATTTCTTCTTCCGTTTCCTCGGCAGGCTTGAGGTACTTTTCAAGCTGCTCCGGCTCGGTGGTTTCGATCCAGGCGCTGATGTAGTTCAGATACTGCTCGCGGGTCAGCCAGAATAAATCGGAAAAGTCCGGGGCATCTTCGCGGTCGGCAAGTGCAATCGTTTTTTCAGGCATAACCGCCAGGATGTACTTCATCGCCGAATCCAGGCCATAGCGGGCTTTCTGATAGTCCATGATGTAACGCTGGCGCTGACGGACCTGGGCCACGCGCACCGCCAGAATTGTCGTAGTCACCGACAGCACCACCAGCACCACCAGCGTAATCGCCAGGGCAATGCCGGAACGATACCGACCGGCCGAATTTCGCATGGATTGGCTACGTCTCATCGGCCGGTCCTTCCTGTCGGTGTGGCGGGCGTCCCCGTCGGAGTGGACGCAGGAGCACCCGATGCATCCGTATCTCTTTCAGTATCCGCCGCCTTTGTTGGCGTGCCGGCCTGATTGGGGTCGGCTTTTTCAGAGACGCTGTTGGGATCGGCATTATCAAACGTCTTGGCGACAAACTTATAAGCAATCTGGCGGGTCCGATCCACCGCAGCCGTACGCCAGACAATGGTTTCTTCGGGCAGATAATACGAGCCATCCTGAAGCTGGACCAGCGGAGCAAATGAGATGCCCAGCACGATTCCGTTGGGCATTTTCTGATTCATCCAGTTCGGGGCGGGTTCTTCGGCTCCGCTGAGTGCACCAATATAGAAATGCGTCAGGCCGGGGCAGACCGGCACAAAGACCTCCAGCTTCTGGCGATCTTCGTCGGTTTTAACGCCGCTGACCAGTTTATCTTCGAGATTCAGGCCGCCATGAAAGCGGTACAGGGTCAGCCGGTCTTCTTCGGGAATATAGGACGTCTGCCAGACGACGCGTTCATAAATACCGGGGGCCGGCGGCGTGCCGTTGCCGTAATAGCGATTCTCAATGACCAACTGAGCAGAATTGTAGCCGTTTTCGAGCTTGTTGCGGATGGTGATGACCGCGTCAAAGCCCGGCGAGGCCAGACGGTCGATATCCTCGGCGATTTTCTGGAGGATTTCTTCGGGCAGGCCATATCTGTCCAGCCGGGCATTGACGGCGGCGGCACTGGTCCGCACCCGGCCGTAAATCATCATGGTCGAGGCCAGAATCATCGCCGACAACGTCAGCACCACCAGGATTTCCACGAGGGAAAAACCGGTGTGCCGGGGAGTATTTAATTGTCTTGGTCGAAAACTCATTGCCCAAACATCTTATCTATTTGTTCATCTGTCAAACCAAGTTTCTCTTTGAGATTAATTCTCAACTCCGGAGAAATTGAATTGTCAGAATTATTATCCGTTGGTGTATCTTTTTCCGGATCAGTTTTTGAATCAGGATCATCCGGGGTGTCATCCGGTGTTTTAACATCCTCTTTAGGTTTTTCACTTGTATCTATCTCATCGGGCGACTCTACATCTTTATATTGGTCATAAAATGTTGTATAGTCATCATAATCAACGCCCAGACGATACAGAAAATCGCTTTCTTCCTGGCTCAGTTCTTCCAGAAACTCATAATACCCCTCATCAAAGCCATTTTCGGCAATATAGTCCAACCGGCGGCGTTCGAGACGTTCGATGAATTCGTCATAGGCAGCCACATCGAGGTCATTCTGCTCCAGATAGGCCCGGGTCAGGGCCCGCTGTTTGGCAAGCTGCCGGCCTTCTTCGGACTCGGAATACTGCTCCATGAACTCCTCCTGACGCTTCTGCTGTTCGAGGATTTGGCGTATCTGCTGGGCGGTCAGGCCGGTCAGCCAGCAGGTCAGTTCGATGGTCTTGCGTTCGCCCGAGCTGTCGGTGTAGCTGGCGGAACTGAGGCCGCGAATCCACATCCGATTGCTGATCGGTTCATAGAACGGCTCGACAACGATTTCCCAGTCCATATCCGGATTCGTTTCCACGACGCCGTACTCGGTCATATCGGAGACCGTCGTCGCCGACAGCAGTTTTTCCAGATTCTGGCGGGCGATGGAAAACGCCTGGGTCTCGGACTGCAAATCGATCATGCCCGCGGTAATCCGGCTCATAACCACCAGCGCCGAACTGATGAGCATGGACAATATGACCAGCGCCGCGGCCACCTCGACAAGGGTAAAGCCCGGCTTTTTCGATTGGTCTTGATGTCTGTTCAAAAATATCATCCGACACACCATCGCAAATCAAACTCAGAACGGCATCTGTGCCGGCTCCAGCGGCAGAAACATCGCCACGTCTCCCTGAACCAGCTCGACCGGCTTGCCGGCACGATAAATCAAAATCGACCAGGGATTGCCGTCTTCATCCCGCAGCACCACCTTGCCGCCGTGCTGCCAGCCGCCGTGGCCGGCATAGAAGCGGGCCTCGGTGACCATCTGACCGTCTTTGGGAAAGCGGGTATCGTCCTGATCATCATAATAGACATAATCCAGATAGAACCGATCGTTAAAAGTACCGGTCTTGATAATCGCTTCTTCTTCGGGAATGCCCTCGAAATCCAGGCGGTTAAACTGCCGCAGGACCCACACGCCGTCGGAAAAACTCAGCACGACCGCATAACGGCGGTCGCTCTGCTGGGCGGCGCTATAAGCCGACTGAAAAGCCTGCACCAGCGTATTGGCCCGCTTGCGAAAGTAACTCTTGTCCGACATCGCCGAGAAACTGATTACTGCAATTGAAGTAATCATCGCAATAATCACCAACACCAGCAGCATCTCAACGAGAACCAGTCCCGGTTGTAAATGCCGAAGTGTCTTACGACGATTGTTACTCTGTATCCGTACTGTACAAGTCGGCATCAAAACTTTCGCCGCCTTCCTTGCCATCAGCACCATAACTGATAATTACAAAAGGTTTTCCGCTTTCAGGGT
>DLFY01000094.1 GCA_002482415.1 Phycisphaerales bacterium UBA7708 | reverse complement strand
TTCAATATCAAGGTGCCCCGCGAAGAGCTCTTTCCCGCTGAAGCGGTGATGAACAATCCCGAATATGTCAGCGGCGGCAAAGTTACCGCCAAGGGCCTTGCCGAGTTGAAGTCTAAAATGCCGCACACGGATTTCTCGGAATTCGAGAAAAATCCCGATGTCAACAAGATCGCGGACCTGTTCACCGTCAGCGCTATCGTGAATTTTATTGAAGGCAAGCTGAAATAAGTCGTCAAGTTCATTTTCCTTTTCCATCTTCGTCAAGTTGACCTGGAAATGGGCTGGATTCTGAAATTGAATAAAAACATTGGACTGGTTTTATCGGCAGGCTCGCTCAAGTGGCGCTCCTGCCGATACCCTTTTTGAGAACAAGATTATGCGTTGGATCTGGATCGATAAATTTTTGGAATTTGAAAGCGGCAAACGGGCGGTCTCGCTGAAAAACGTATCCCTGGCTGAGGAACACCTTCACGACCATTTCCCGGGCTTTCCCATCATGCCCGAATGCCTCATGATCGAGGCTATGGCTCAGACGGCCGGCATCCTTGTCGGCGAGGCCCGGAAGTTTCAGGAAAAAGTCGTCCTGGCCAAGATAAAAAACGCCGTCTTTCACCACTTTGTCCGCCCCGGCGACACCCTCACCCTGCATGCCGAGATTGAATCCATCGCCCCGGAAGCTGCCAGCACCACCGGCGTCATCAAACGCGGCGATACATTGATCGCCCAGATCAATCTGATGTTCAGCCACGTGGATAAAAACCTGGCCGGCAAGAAGTTTCCGGAAGAGAATTTTGTCTTTACCGACATGTTCAATTCCCTGCTGACCGGATTCGTTGAAACTCAAACCACGGAGGGCGCCAACTGATGCAGCGTCGGGTTGTGATTACCGGAGTCGGGGCCGTCTCCCCGCTTGGATTAACCAGTGACCAGATGTGGCAGGGGCTTCTGGAAGGTCGGTGCGGACTGGGACCGATTCGCAATTTTGATGCGTCGGCCTTTGACTGCAATATCGCCGGCGAAGTCCCGCCGTTCAACATTCGGGATTATGTCCCAAAAAGTCATCGCAAAGCCACCAAACTGATGAGTCGCGATATCGAGCTGGCTGTTGCCGCCTCGCACGAAGCCGTCAAAAACAGCGGCCTGATCAGCAAAGCCGACGAAGGCAAAACTCCCACGCTGATTCCGCAGCGGACCGCCATCAACTACGGCGCTGGCCTGATCGCCTGCGACCTGGCCGAGATGGCCCAGTCTGTCAGGCTCTGTGTCACGGACGGCAAATTTGATATTCGTAAATGGGGCAGCGAAGGGATGAAGACCCTGACACCATTGTGGCTGCTTAAATACCTGCCGAATATGCTGCCCTGTCATGTCGCTATTATCCACGACATCCAGGGCCCCAGCAACACCATTACCTGCGGCGATGCCAGTTCTTACCTGGCCGTTTCGGAAGCCGCAGAGATGATTATTCGCGGCGATGTCGAAACCGCCCTGGCCGGAGGCGGCGAAACCCGCATCAATCCCATCGGCATCGCTCGTCAGTATTTGATGAAACGAGCCAATTGCTCTTCCAACGATAATCCTGCCGCAGCCTGCAGACCCTTTGATGCCAATGCCGCCGGAACTATCTTTTCTGAAGCCGCCGGCACACTGGTCCTTGAAGACATGCAGACAGCCCGAAATCGCGGTGCATCCATGCTGGCCGAACTGGTCGGCTGGGGTGCCAGTCACAGCCTCAATCCGGACTATACGCATCTGGAACCGGACGGTAAAGCGATTACGTATGCAATTGACATGGCAATGCAGCAGGCCGGCATCACTCCCGACAAGCTGGACTTAATCATCCCCTGCGGCACAGGCATCCCCAGTGACGACAAGGCCGAAGCTATCGGCATCCAGAATGCCATCGGTGCTTCGGCAGATGTTGTTCCTGTCTGGCCTACCAAGAGTCTGCTGGGGCATTCCGGTGCTGCCGCGGGAACACTGGATATGATTGTCGCAGCGTTAGCCATACATACCGGCAAAACCGGCAAAGCAGTGAACTTTGATTCACCAACAAAAGACTGCAAACTGAATCTTCTTCGCCAGCCGCTGAATAAACCATTGAATTATGTTTTATGCTGCGGCTATTCCTTCGGCGGACAGTGTGCTGCGGTCATTCTCAAGGCAATTAAGGACTAAAAGTCAATGAAACATAGAGTCGTCATTACAGGTATGGGAATTATATGCCCGCTGGGACATTCGGTCGCTCAAATGTGGGAAGGCCTCATGGCTGGCAAAAACGGCATGGGCTATAACACCTTGTTCGACGCATCCACCTTCCCCACCCAATTCGATGCCGAGGTCAGGGATTACGATATAAGCCGTTTTGTCAAAAATGCCCAGCCGCATATAGCCGGCAACCGCGGCTCTCAGTTTGTCGTCGGTGCCGCCGCACAGGCCTGCAAACAGGCCCGCATCGACATCGAAACCGACCGCCCCGCCGACGGCATCGACCGCCGACGAATGGGAGTCTATCTGGGTGCCGGTGAAGGCTCGGTCAACAACGACGCCTTCTTTCAATCCCTGATTGATTCGTGGATTGAAGAAAAGCAGCAGCCGGACTGGAACCTCTGGGTCAAATCCGCCACCAGCAAAATGACTCCAATCCAGGAACTCGAACAGGAACCCAGCATGCCCGCAGCACACGTAGCCCTGCTGACCGGCGCCCGGGGCGTCAGCCGCAGTTGCCTGACAGCCTGTGCCGCAAGCACGCAGGCCGTCGGTGAAGCCGCAATGCTGGTTCGCTACGGCAAAGCCGATGTGATGATTGCCGGCGGATGCCACTCGATGATTCACCCGCTGGGCGTCACCGGCTTCAATCGCCTGACAGCTCTGTCCACCCGGAATGACAGCCCGCAGACCGCCTCGCGTCCATTCTCCGCAACACGCGACGGCTTTGTCCTGGGCGAAGGGGCGGCCATTGTCGTACTTGAAACTCTCGAAAGCGCCCAAAAGCGAAACGCACCGATTCTGGCCGAAGTCATCGGTTTTGGTTCCAGCAGCGACGCGTTCCGTGTCACCGATATGCATGAAGACGCCCGCGGCGCCGTACAGGCCCTGCGGCGGGCTCTCGACGATGCCGGCCTGACCGTCAATGATATCGACTATATCAGCACCCACGGCACAAGCACCTCCGAAAATGACTCCATCGAAACCAAAGCCATCAAAACCGTCTTCGGTCCGCAGGCTTATAAAATTCCGTGCAGCAGTCCCAAGAGTCAGTTCGGCCACCTCATCGGTGCCACCGGCTGTGCGGAGCTGATTACCTGCATCATGGCGATTCAGGAAAATACCCTGCCGCCGACGATGAATCTCAATGAACCGGACCCGGAACTGGATCTGGATTATGTTCCCAATAAGCCCAGAAAAACGCCGGTCAATATCGCTCTGGATGAATCATTCGGGTTCGGCGGACAGAACAATGTCGTGATTATCAAACGTTATACCCAACGGGTATGATTATGCCGCGAGCAAAAGAAGCAAGTAGTTAATGGCGCTATCCTTAGCCGCGACGAAATAGAATATTCAAGTAAGATTCAGTATATAAAGACTAACTTTCTGACTGTTGATTTATCGATTTGAGGGATCAAAAATGATAGATATCAAGCTCGTGCGGGAAAATCCTCAGCTTTTCAAAGACGGCGCCAAAGCCAAACGTTTTGACGTCAATATCGACACTCTGCTCGACCTGGACAGTAAAATCCTGGCCGCCAAACAAATGCTCCAGGACATCGTCACCGAGAAAAACCGCATCGGCAAAGAAATCCCCAAATTGCAGGCTCAGGAAAAACAGGCCGTCCTGGCCGAACTGGGCAAGCTCAAGGAAAAAGAAGCCGCCCTCAATGAAGAACTTAAGCGAATCCAGCCCGAATTCGATGCGTTAATGCTCGAAGTGCCGCAGCCGCCGTCACCGGAAGTCCCCCTCGGTCTGGATGACACCGAAAACGTCGAATTGTACAAACGCGGCGAAGTCCGAAAGTTTGACTTCGAACCCAAAGACCACATGCAGTTGGGCCAGTCGCTGGATATGATTGATATGGAACGCGGCGTCAAACTGGCCGGCACCCGCAATTATTTCCTCAAGGGCGACGGCGCCGTCCTGCACCGTGCCGTAATGAATTTTGCGATGGATTTCATGATCAGCCGCGGCTATACCCCGATGATTGTTCCCCTCCTGATGCGCAACGAAGCCATGCGGGGTACCGGCTATTTCCCCGGCTCCGAGGAACAGACTTACCAGATGGAACGGGATGAACTCAATCTCGTCGGCACTGCTGAAGTCCCCCTGACGGCTTATTATATGAACGAAATGCTGACCGAAAAGCAGCTCCCCGTCAAATTCGTGGCCATGAGTTCCTGCTTCCGACGCGAAGCCGGCGCCGCAGGCAAAGACACCTACGGCCTGTACCGTATCCACCAGTTTGATAAAGTCGAACAGGTCATTATCGGCGAAAACGACGAACAGAAAAGCATCCAGTACCATCAGGAAATCCTGGGTAATTCCGAAGCCGTCCTGCAGGCCCTCGGCCTTCCCTATCGCGTGGTCAATGTCTGCTCCGGCGACCTCGGCCGCGGCCAGGTCCAGAAATTCGACATCGAAACCTGGATGCCCTCCCGCAAAAGCTACGGCGAAACGCACTCGGCCAGCCGATTTTATGAATTCCAGGCCCGCCGCCTGAACTTGAAATACAAAACCGAACAGAAGAAAAATGTCTTCTGCCACACGCTCAACAACACCGTCATCGCCTCGCCGCGCGTCCTGATTCCCATCATGGAACTGTATCAAAACGCCGACGGCTCCATCACCATTCCCACCGTACTGCGGCCGTATATGGGCGGACGGGAGCGAATCGAATCCAAAAAATAACCGATATCAGCCGTTAATGAAGGAGGACGGCTTCCATGCGCCTCAAAACGCTGGACCCGATTGCACAGCAGCTTCAACGACTGGACGACCAGCTCGCGGTCCGGCCGCCGGTGATTGAAACGATTCTGATCACCGTACCCGCAGTCCCCGCAGCCATCGGTTTCATAGCTGGTCTCAGTCTGGGCGAAAGTCTGCGTCTTTCCTGGACCGCCTGCTTTATCGGGGCGCTGCTCACATTACTGCTGTCTTTGGTCTCCCGCAGATTCAAAAGCCCCCATCATCAGGCCGCCTCGCTGACCCTGTGCCTGACCCTGCTATTCGTCTGGCTTGGTATGCTCCGGCTGGAATATTTCCACACACCCTATCCCAACGATGCCCGGCTTCTGGTTCGCTCTGAGCCTTATCCTGCCGCTATTCGTGGAACCATTATCAGCGACATCTACCGCGAAAACCGCAAAAGCTGGCTGTTCGGCGATTACCAGTTTACCGAACCGGCCCGCAGCTTCTATCTGGCCATCGACCAGTACCAGACCCAAACCGGCACCTGGGCCGCCGCACGCGGCGTCATTCGTGTCCAGGTCGCCCAGCCGGCCGTCCATATCCGCTCGCTGGACCGCGTCCAGATGTATTGCATCCTGAGCGGCTTCAAGCCGCCTGCCAACCCAGGCCAGTTCGATTTTCAGAATTATATGCACAGCCGCGGTGTCCACCTGTCCGCCGCCGTCCAAACCAGCGATGGTATTTCCGTCCTCGAGCGGCCAACCGGCATCACCTTCCGAAAAACTGTTCTGTCCCTCAAGCGTCTGGCCTGGCAGGCCCTGCTGTCTGAAATGCCTGACGAATCCGACCAGCGCACCGCTATGGCAACCGCGCTCCTGCTGGGCTATCAGCAAACCATCGACCTGCCGACCAACGAAGCCTTCCTCAGAACCGGCCTTTCGCACATCATCAGCCTGTCCGGCATGCACATGGCCATCATCGCCGCCATGGTCTGGTGGATCGCCAAAGCCGCAGGCCTCGAAAAACACAAACGCGCCATCGTCACATGGATTCTCATCACCGCCTACGCCCTCATCGTCCCGCCCCGGGCTCCTACCCTGCGGGCCGTGGTCGTCTGCTGGATATTCTGTGCGGCCATGCTGTTTCGCCGCCGTCCGCATCCCGTCAACACCCTGGCCGTCGCCGCCTTAGTCATGCTTCTGTACCGCCCGATGGATTTATTCTACCCCGAATGGCAGCTCTCGTACGGCACCATCCTCGGCATTCTCTTATTCTACAAACCCATCCTCAGCCGGCTCAGCCAATATACCCTCGAAAAACTCCAGCCCTTATCCGCAGGCACCCTGCCCGCACGTACATTCTACTGGCTCATCCAGATTCTCATCGAAATGTTTGCCGTCGGCATCGCCGCCTGGTTCGGCGGCAGCGGCATTCTGCTATGGAATTTCGGCTCGTTCACCCCGATGTGCACCCTCTGGACTATCCTCGTGGCTCCGATTGTCCCGATTATCCTTTATCTGGGCTTTTTCAAGATTCTGCTGGCCGGATTCCTGCCCACGCTGTCGGTGATGATGAGTGCACTCATCCTGCACTGCTCCCGCCTGTTTTCCGTCGCAGTCCAATGGTTCGCCGCCGTCGATTTCACCTCGTTTCGCATTGGCCCTGTCGCCGGCTGGATTGCCGCAGCGTATTATATGCTCATTCTGATATGGCTGCTTCGACACCATCTTCACCCCATCGCGCAAAAACTCGGATATACTGTATTGACTGTTATTCTGGTTGCAGGTCTTATTCTCCACCTTCAGTCCCGGCGGGACGGTCTGTCGCTGTGCTGCCTTTCCGTCGGCCATGGCCAGGCCGTCGTCCTCCAGATTCCCAATGGCGAGGCATTCCTGTTCGACACCGGCTCCATCAGCAATAAAGACCCCGGCTCACGCGTCGTCATTCCCTATCTCAAACACAAGGGAATCGACCGCCTCCAGGCCGCTTTCATCAGCCACGGCGACCTCGATCACTTTAACGGCCTGCCGGAAATCGCCGCCACCGGCTTCATCAAAACCGTCTATGCCAATACCACCTTCCTTGATAAAGCCCAAACCCCCTCCGCTCCGGCTGAATTAACCAGGCACCTCAATCAGTACCATATCCCCATCCGGCCCGTCCCCAAAAGCCTCAACTCCGGCCCCGTCCAAATCCGCAGCCTCTGGCCGACAGAGACGACAACACCATCCCTCTCCGACAATGACCGCTCCGAAGTCCTGCTGATTACCTATGCTGGCAAATCCATCCTCCTGTGCGGCGACATTGAAATCGCAGCCCAGACCGAATTGCTGAAATTACACCCGGACCTGCACGCCGATATCATGCTCCTGCCCCACCACGGTTCAACCGCCAACCTGGCCCCCGATTTTATCTCCCGCATTGCCCCCGATATTCTCATCGCAAGCTGTACACAGAGCCGGATGAGCAATGCTTACACCCCCACCCAAAACCAGCAGGCCTTTTACACCGGCAGCGACGGCGCCATCGAAATCAAAATAAAAGCCGACGGCACATGCAGTACCGTCGGCTTTGGTAATCCCAAATAAATGCGGGCTATCCGCTGTTATCTCATATAGACAACGATTTCCACGCGGCGGTTCTTGGCCTTGCCCGCAGCGGTGCTGTTGGCGGCAACCGGACGTGAGGCCCCGCACCCGGCGGCACGGATATCCTCATCCGGAATACCCTTCTTCACCAAGTAACGCACCACGGTCAGGGCGCGTTCAGCCGACAGCTCCCAGTTATCCTGCCATTTATTCTTGGTCTTGCTGATCGGGTCGGTATCCGTATGTCCGACAATGTCAATCTTGCGTCCGGCGTACTTGGAACGCAGAACGCTGTATGCCTTGTCAAGTTCGGAAATGTACGTGTTCTTCAGCGTCGCACTGCCCGAGGCAAACAGAATCGCATCGCTGATAGTCACGGTAATCGTACCCGCATCGGCATCCACAGCAACTTCGCCAACACCCTCAAATCCGGTCGCCTGAGCAGGGGTCGCCTGCTTGGTCGCAATCTGCTTCTGCATGTCTTCCAACTGCCGTCTGCTGTCAGCCAGATCCCGTTCCAGCCGGCCTTTTTCAGACGCGGAACTCGTCAGGGTTGCTTCACAGTTTTCATACAATCCCTTGACGTTCTGATATTCCACGTCCAGAGCCTCGTATTTTTTCTTCCAGTCGGTGCAGCCTGTCAGCATCGTTGCAGCAACCAGTCCAACCAAAACAAACATCATTTTTCCTGTGGTTTTCATAATTTGACCTCCCTTTCGTCTATGTCAGAGTTAAAAACCATACCAGTTCATAAATACGTTTCGTATCCAGTTATCGAAAATCATAACGCCAAAAACCGCAATTGACAAGAATGGACCATACGGAATTTGTCGGCTTTTTTTGAAAATCCATTGATATAATGCCCAAATAAGTCCAAAAAAAGGGGCAATAAAGAACGCCAGCACCGCCATCCACGGCCCAATGACCGTCCCCGCAGCCCCCATCAGGTGCACATCCCCAAGCCCCATCGCCTCCCGACCAAAGCCCAGCGTCCCGACAATCCGGGTCGCCCAGACCACCGTACACCCTGCAAAATACCCCATTAGTGCCCCGAAAAAGCCACGAATTGCCGGTATTGCCAGCCAGTTGTTCCACATTTCTTGTCCGGCCTCCGAGCGAACCACCATATACCCGATAATCCCTCCCATTATTATTGGAATAAGATAAACAATTTCTTTTAATATTTCCCGCCGGTCATTAAATTCCGGCTCTTCCGCCTCCGGATTTTCAGACAATTTCTCATGCCCTTCCGGATACGGATAACTCGGCTTGATAATCCCCAATTTCAGACAAACCAGCGAAATAATCAGACCGATCCCTGCGCCGGCCGCAATCGAAGCCTGTTTGGCCGAAGCCATCGGAAAAATCAGATGAATATCAATCTGCGAAGGCGTCAGCACATACCCGCTGACACTGGCCGCAATAATCCCCACTGCTGTCACAAACCAGCACAGCTCCAGCGGAATAATCCACAACTCCAGATCAATCGCCGAGGCCGCCAGAAACACCGCCACCAGAATCATCGCATTCAGATAAACCAGCCACCCCCCGGCTGCAAACCGTTGAATCGCCATCTCGCCCGGCAAATCCATCTGCCGACCCTCAACATAAAAATACCACAGATAAACCCCGATAAACAGGCACGCCGTCAGCAGTTCAATCAGAAAATAACGGGGGGAAATTGAGGTTTTGCAGACCCGGCACTTGCCGCCCAGAATCAGCCAGGAAAACAGCGGAATATTATCGTAAAAATGTATCGGCGTATTGCATGATGGACACGCGGACCCCGGCCACACAAGGGACTTCTCCCGAGGCAGCCGATAAATCACCACATTCAGGAAACTGCCTACGCAAGCCCCGAACGCAACAATAAACGCCATCCAAATCCATTCTGGCGACACGCCGATATCCTTATCTTGCTATTGTAGTCTTACTTGACATTTCCCGGTTCGTCGCGGCAATTGTAGCTCAAGCCTCCGTGCTTGAGATAAATTCCCATGCCGAAGGCATTCCGCTTTCATCATGACGCACGACCGACATATTATTTCTTTTTGGCAGGCTTAGCCGCAGTCGTTTGACGGCTGACAATCCCGGCCACCTTCATCGGCAGACCAAACAGCCGGATGAAGCCCGTCGCATCGGTGGAATTGTACTCGGCACCCATCGTAAAGCTGGCCAGATGCGGATTGTACAGGCTCTTGGGACTGGTCACGCCAGCCAGCGTCGCCTTGCCCTTATACAGCTTAATCCGTACGCTGCCGCTGACATTCCGCTGCGTCACATCGACAAACGCATCCAGCGCCTCGCGCAACTGGCAGAACCACTGCCCGTAATACACCATCTCGGCATACTTCAGCGATACCTGCTGCTTATAATGAGCCGTCTCCCGGTCCAGACACAGCATTTCCAGCGCATTATGAGCCGTCGTCAGAATCGTTCCGCCGGGCGTCTCATACACCCCGCGGGACTTCATCCCAACCAGACGATTCTCCACCAAATCGNNAATCCGCCACGCCGACACCGTGCACGCCGCCGATGGCATTGAGCGTCTCAATCAGCTTGACGCCGTCGGTCTTCTTGCCGTTCAATTTCACCGGGATACCCTGCTCAAAGCCGATTTCGACATACTCGGCCCTGTTTGGGGTCTTCGAGATAGGCCGGCACAGAACCAGCATCTCATCCTTGGGCTCATTGGCCGGGTTTTCCAGATCCGCGCCCTCATGGCTGATATGCCAGAGGTTCCGGTCACGGGAATAAATCTTCTTCACCGACTGCTGAATCGGGATTTTCCGCTGTTTGGCATATTCGACCGCCGCTTCCCGGCTGGTCAGGGTAAAATTCGGGTCTTTCCACGGGGCAATAATCTTCAAATCCGGCGCCAGAGCCATAAACGTCAGCTCAAACCGCACCTGGTCGTTGCCCTT
>DLFY01000017.1:1184-7638 GCA_002482415.1 Phycisphaerales bacterium UBA7708 | reverse complement strand
TTGGTCACATACGGCGTCAGAAAACGGCTTTGAATAACGCCGCGGGTCGGACAATCCGGTCCTTGCCAGGCTACAGCCAGGTGATCCCCGCCGGACGCTTCTTTTTGCAGGGCACGGATGTAATAGCGCTGACCGGCGGTCAGGCTCCGGGCTGCGGATTTCTGCGTGGAATACTTGGTCCACTGACGTGAGCTGGTGGAGGCGGTAGAGTAGGCAATCCGCGAACTATTGGCCGGGTTGTCTGAGGTGCTCAGCCACAATTCACAGGCATCATCAGCAGCAATCCAGAAGGTGTATGAGCCGCTGGTTTGCGGTGTCAGATACCCTTCCATGCGGATGCCGTAATTGTCCATCCAGTTCGTTGCAGATTCAAAAGTGTTTACAGTGTCATAGATATCCGGACTGTTGGGATATTTGGATGCACTGGTCAGGTTGGAGACACTCGAACCGCTGATATCGGTATAGACTTGTCGTGTCAGTGAACCCGAGGTTGTGAAATTCCATACGGGGCCGGGGATTATTATGCCGTTATCCAGAATGGAGTCGACCCGCCAGTAATAAACGGTATGAGTATTCAGCGTTCCGGGATTGAACTGGCTGGATTGTCGATAACCGCAGAATTCCGGACTGGCCGGTGTTGCCGCGGCAAGGGCGGCAGCATCGGTTCCAAGGTAGATTCCATACATCACCGCCGAGGTGGTTCCCTGCCAGCTTAGCAGGGGATATGTCGAAGCCAGGGGGGATTGGTCTTTGGGAGATGGGGCCATGGCCCAGGTGCCGTTCATCAGCGTTTGAATCTGCTGCTGAGTCAGTGCGGAATTGAAAATCTGGACTTCGTCCATGGTTCCCTGGTACAACTGGTCGGCACTCCAGTTGCTTTTTCCGATATAGGAATTAATGCGAGCGATTTTCTTGAATACGCCCGTTGTGCCGGATTTAACCAGGGTGCCGTTTTTATAGAGTTTGGCATTGCCGGCAGAATCGAGCGTTGCGGCAAAGTGCTGCCATTTATTCAGCTCAATGGCGCCGGTTGCCGTTATGCCTCCGCTGTCTGTCGTTCCATTATAGCATTTGAAAACCAGATCATTACTGCTGGAACTGCGTGCCAGCAGGATATTGTCCGATCCGGAGCCGTTGCCGAAATCAATAAAGCGTGCCCAGGTCTTGACCGCGGTCGGATACACCCACATGCTGACACTGAAGCCTGTGCCGGGAGTGGAAGTGCCGTTGGTAATCTGAATATAATCATCGGTCCCGTCAAACGAAAGCGCCTTGCCGCGGACTCCCGCGACGGCATTTTTTTCAAATGTCATTCCGCCGTTTAATGTGCCGCTGCTGGACATGGCGCTGTGGTCGGATGCGGTCGTGCCCGCAAGATCGTCGAGCTTCCAGTATCCGATGGTTCCGAATTGTTCCTGAAACGCCAGGCCCGGCATCGATTGAATTCGCAGATCGTTAAGGCTGGTGGAATAAATTGTCAGTTCATCCATTCGACCCTGGAACGGCTGGCCGAAAGCGGCGGCATTGCTTTTGCCGATGGTCAGTACTCCGGAAGAGGCCGGCGTGTAGGGTATTTCAGTGGCTTCGGCGACGGCCTGTCCGTTAATGAAAATAATGGCTTTACCGCCGGTAAATGTACAGCCGATATGCCGCCACAGGCCCTGGACTGCCGCAGGCTGACCGGCGGCTAAATCCGTTGATGCTCCAACAGAGCCGATGGTAAAGTGCAGCCGGCCCGTACTGTCCAGCCAGATGCGCCAGCCGGTTCCGCTCGAATCGGAGGGGAATTTATCCAGCAGCACCATGTCACCCGGTGTATCACACCGCAGCCAGAATGCCGCACCGATTGACGTGGATGAATCGGCTACACTGGAGACCTGGGCATAATCATCAATGCCGTCAAAGGTCAGGCAGCGATCCAGATTGACCAGTCCGCCTTTCCATGTGTCCGAAGACCATGCAGGGCTGCCGAACAGGGTCAGTGTCTTGCCGGCGCCGCTGCTGTCATTGCCGTTGCCGTCGAATCTCCAGTAACCTGCCGGGGCGCTGGCGCCGACGATAAAACTCATTTGCCCGGATACCGCACTGATTTGCGTCAGGCTTAATCCTGATGCAATGCCGCTCCACCATCGACTGCCGGGGGAGGTGTAGTCATCAAACTGGTCTTTGTATCCAGCGCGGAAAGAGTCGCCGCTGTCGCCGCCATTGCTGTTTTTTTCCAGATGAAATGCGCCATCGGCCTGTTCCAGAGAGACTTTATAATGTGACGCCGGAGTCATTTCCTGGTTATTGTTGCTGCCGTCTTCATCCACGTGCCAGATCAGAAGCCCTTCGGCCGGAAGGACTTCGCTTCGGCCGGTTTTCAACCGGCTTTCAATCATGAAGAATTCTTTGGAATTGTTCGGATTGGTGTATTTAAAGCTGACATTGGTGTTGGCCGTATGCTGCCGCAGCGTGCCGGCCGGATCATTAGTGATGTCAATGACGGTTTCCCATCCGGTGGTGGAACGCAGATAACCGCACGGCGGAACCGGTTTTCTGTCATTGGGCCGGCCGCACATTAAACAGAAATTGCCGACTCCGCTTGATTCTCCGCCGTAATCATATAAATCGGGATACCCGCATACCATGTGTCCGTTCTCATGGCAGAAAACATAAATGGACGGGCTGCTGCCGATATTGCTCATCTGGTAATCACCAAAGATTACCCCTTCATCGGTGGTGTATCCCGACCACCAGCTTTTATGGGGCCAAAGTCCTTTGCTCCAGCCGCAGGAAGGATTGCCGGCATAGAAAATATTTAACGCTCGTACGCGATTTCCATTCAGGCTCAGAATGCGGAAGTCAAAACCCTTGGCATCGAGGTCTCTGACCGCTTCATTGATGAGTTCACTGGATTTACCCCAACTGCTGCAATCCCCTTCGTAATAGGATTTCGGATTTTTGGCCCTGTAATACGCAGTGACATAATTGGTGTATTGGAGCTTGCCGTTGGACACATCGTAAAAATAATCATAGACCGAGCCTGCATTACTGAATCCGGTGTAGCCGGGCTGGTTGCAGTACTTTTCAATCTCAGCCTGTGAGATGGTCGCCGGCTGATCGGAAAAATCAATCAGAATGGTCAATCCAAGGACCGTTCCGTTGACTGGGGCCGCAGAAATATCCCCGGCAGGGCTGATATCCTGCGAAGCCTGTACTGAAGTATCCCCCGTCAGGGCGGCATATTTCCTCGGATCAATCAGCTTCATATTGTCCAGGGCTTTTTGCCTGGCGGCCTCTTTGCGAAGACGCTTCTTTTTCTCGATAAAAGGCTTACTATTATCCAGTTTACCTTGTTTTCCTTTGGCCTCGGCCGCCTTCCGTGCGGAGGCTTCAAATACGGGATGATATGGGTCCGTATTTGCTTTATCATCGTAAACCACACCTGTTCCCACAAACTCGCTGTCATCCTCGTTGGCCTGAGCATACTCAATCCAGCCGCTCTGAGGATTTCGAATCACGGTGTAGCCGTCAAGTGTTTCGACATATTGGTAATATTCGTCACCGTAAACTCTTACCTGAACAGTGCTTCTATCAGGTTGAGAAAGCTCGTATATCTCTCCCCCATGCGGTGCACAAAGTGCGATTGAAGCAAAAGTGACTGCAAAAACCCCGCAACAAGTTATAATTCGATTCATTAATCCTCCGGCTGATTTTTTATGAACACAGACTCATTTTGTGCTCTGTTTATCTTGTCCTGTGCAACCCCATTGAAGGTTTATAAATAACATGGAACACTACTTAATATACTCAATTCTGGTCTATTTTTTAGGCCAAAAATTTAATTTTCTGAAAAGAAAACAAAAATTATCGGGATTATTTGTATCCATTATGAATGCAATTCAGACGCATTTGTTTTCTTATATAAATAATAGTGGAGAGTGTATAATTAATTATGGAGTAGATGCCAAAATGCGTATTGTTCTTTTTTGCACAAATTCGGTTTTTCCGGACATTACAGGGTATTTACGGGTTGACACATCCCTGAGAGTGGGCTATATTTTGCAATCTTTATATTGCATTTAGAAGATATTCTGCACCCCGGCGGTCGGGGTCTATACCAGGAACGCCATATAAAAATTAACAAATTTCAGATATAGGAGAAACAGAACATGGCAAAGGCGAAAGCTAAAGCTGCGGCCAAAAAAGCCTCCCCGGCCAAGGCCAAAAAGACAGTGTTTTTCTTCGGCAACGGCAAGGCNNGGGATGACCGTCGCCAAAACGGAAAGCGAACGGAAGATGATTCTTGGCGGCAAGGGTGCTGGTTTGGCAGATATGACTGCCGCCGGACTGCCGGTTCCTCCCGGATTCACCATTTCCATTCCCAACTGCGAAGAGTACTACAAGGTTGGCAGAAAGATTTCTAATGCATTGAAGACCGAAGTGCGTGAAAACATGGCCAAAGTCGAAAAAGCCATGGGCAAGAAATTCGGCGATGTCAATGACCCGCTGCTGTTTTCGGTTCGTTCCGGCGCCGCCCGTTCGATGCCGGGTATGATGGAAACCATTCTGAATCTCGGTCTCAATGACCAGTCGGTTGAAGGTCTGGCCAAAAAGACCAATAATCCCCGTTTTGCATACGATGCATATCGCCGATTCATCCAGATGTACAGCACCACAGCCATGGGCTTGTCCAAAGAGCCGATGGAAGAAATGCTGCATCATGCCAAGAAGAAGGCCGGCGTCAAGACCGACCCTGAATTAAGCGCAGAAGCCCTCAAGGAACTGTGTGCTGCATTCAAGAAATTCTATTCCGAAAATATGAAAGGCCAGGCATTCCCGCAGGATCCGTATGAACAGCTCTGGGGCGCGATTGGCGCCGTGTTCGGAAGCTGGGAAGCCGACAAGGCCGTGACCTATCGCCGCGTGGAAAAAATCAGCGACCTCAAAGGCACCGCGGTCAACGTTCAGACCATGGTGTTCGGCAATATGGGCGATCACAGCGGTACAGGCGTATGCTTTACCCGTGACCCCAATAGCGGCGAAAATGTATTCTACGGCGATTGCCTGATCAATGCCCAGGGTGAAGACGTGGTGGCCGGTATCCGGACCCCGATGAAGCTGGCCGAACTCGGCAAGCTGCTGCCCAAGGCCTACAAACAGCTCTGCCAGGTCCGCCTGCAGCTCGAAAAACACTACAAGGACATGCAGGACCTTGAATTCACCGTTCAGGAAGAAAAGCTGTTTATGCTCCAGTGCCGTACCGGCAAGCGCACCGCGGCTGCCGTGTTCAAAATTGCTGCCGACATGGTCAAGGAAAAACTGCTGACCAAGGAAGAAGCCGTTGCACGCATTACCTCTGAAGATATCGAACGGCTGTTCTATCCTCAGCTCGATGCCAAGGCCGCAAAGACTGCAACCAAGATTGCAAACGGTATTAACGCCGTTCCGGGTGCCGCAGGCGGTAAAGTGGTCTTCACCGCCGCAGAAGCCGAAGAAATGGCCGATCTGGGCGAAAAGCTGATTCTGGTCCGAAAAGAAACCAGTCCCGAAGACGTCGGCGGCATGCACGCCGCGGCCGGGATTCTGACGGCCACCGGCGGCAAGACCAGCCATGCTGCAGTGGTTGCCCGCGGCTGGGGCAAGTGCTGCGTGGTCGGCTGCGAAGCCCTGAATATCGATTATACCACCAAATCCATGAAGATCGGCGACAAGGTCATCAAGCAGGGCGACTTCATCACGATCGACGGCAACACCGGCGACGTCTATATGGGCAAGCTGCCGCTGCAGATGCCTGAGCAGCCCGCCGCCTATCAGACCATCATGAAATATGCCGATGAAATCCGAACCCTGAAGGTTCGCACCAATGCCGACACCCCGGCGGATGCCACCAATGCCATCAAGATGGGTGCCGAAGGCATCGGTCTTTGCAGAACCGAGCACATGTTCTTTGAAACCGAAGAACGCCGGCTTGCCATGCAGGAAATGATTGTGGCCGAATCCGTCGAAGCCCGCAAGGCCGCCCTGGCCAAACTGCTGCCGTTCCAGCAGGGCGACTTCGAAGGCATCTTCACCGCGATGAACAACAAGCCCGTGACCATTCGTCTGATTGATCCGCCGCTGCACGAATTCACCCCCAAGGACGAAGAAGGCTTCAAGAAGCTCAGCAATGTGACCGGTATTTCCATCGAGAAAATCAAGCATCGCTGCGAACNNATGCTCGGCCACCGCGGCTGCCGTCTGTGCATCACCTATCCGGAAATCCTGGATATGCAGGTCACCGCGATCATCAAGGCCGCGATCAACTGCACCAAGAAAGGCATCAAGGTCCTGCCGGAAATCATGATCCCGCTGACCATTGACAAGAAAGAACTGGCCATCCAGGTCGCACAGACCAAAGCCCTGGCCGACAGCCTGATCAAAGAAGCAAAATCGAAAGTCAAATACATGGTCGGCACGATGATCGAAATTC
>DLFY01000017.1:938-1164 GCA_002482415.1 Phycisphaerales bacterium UBA7708 | reverse complement strand
CCAACGACCTGACCCAGATGACCCTGGGCCTGTCCCGCGACGACGCCGGGCGTTTCCTGCCGGTTTATGTTGCCAATGAAAAAGACGGCGGCAAGGGCATCTTCAAGGCCGATCCGTTCCAGAGTCTGGATCAGAGCGGCGTCGGTATGCTGGTCAAGATGGCCATCGAAAAAGGCCGGTTGACACGTCCCGATCTCAAGGTCGGTATCTGCGGCGAACACGGCGG
>DLFY01000017.1:0-931 GCA_002482415.1 Phycisphaerales bacterium UBA7708 | reverse complement strand
TGCTCGCCGTTCCGCGTGCCGATTGCACGTCTTGCCGCTGCCCAGGCTGTGATTGCCGAAGGCTGCTGCTGCAAAGGCAAGTGCAAAAGCAAAAAGAAATAAGCACTGACAACGCTGCTTATTCCAAATAACAAAAGGCCTGTCGGCAACCCCGGCAGGCCTTTTTTTGTTGAATATTGCTAATTCACTCGTCATAATAACTTGATATGATAAGAACTCAGGATACATCCAAAGAGTCATCGCACATGCAGCTCGCTGTTATCCGGCAGATAGGCTTGGCCGGCAGGGCTCAAATGACATTTCACCTCTGTGATAATCTTCGCCAAATCACCAAAGCAGGTATTCGCCATCGTCATCCGGACTATACTGAACAGCAGGTCACGCAAGCTTATCTGCGTCTGATTCTGGATGAGAACCTTTATCAGCAGATTTTTCCGGAAAATGAGATTTCAGTATGATGGATCAATATTAACTCAATATTAACTCCCCGTGTATTGACATCCCAATACAACGGTCTTACAATTTTGCAGGAACAGAAGACAACAGTATCCAATCATGGAAAGGATTTATGATGATCATTGTCAAAATCATCCTGGCTATTTTTCTTCCGCCGCTGGCGGCCGCCTTGCAGGTCGGAATCACCACCCATTTCTGGATTAATCTGATCCTTACATTCTTTGGTTATATTCCCGGCATGGTCCATGCCCTCTGGCTGATCGTAACGAACAAGACGGCCTGAAGCGGCGGATAGACATCGCCTCATAAAGCAGATCTGGTCGGTCAACTCGCATGTGAGGCAGGGGTGAAATGCCCGCCCGCTTGCTTTTTTCGCTTGCATCAGAACCCAAAAGCAGATAAGGTTGGGCTCAGGAAGGCTATTTATTAACTATTTAAAGGAGCATATATGATTCGGAGCAGGCAGCGAGGTTAT
>DLFY01000248.1:3247-5532 GCA_002482415.1 Phycisphaerales bacterium UBA7708 | reverse complement strand
CATCTGTGCCAGGGAGAGAAAATAAATGGCCTTCCGAATGGATTGTTTAAGATATCAGCGATGGTGGATGTCGCCAATATCATCGGACCTGAAATGGTTTTTATTACCGGCGACTTAATCAATGACAATATGTTTCCCCCTCAGAAAAGAGCTGATTTTTTTTATAAAGGGTCTGAGGCCGATGATTTAAAGGGTGTGTGCGATTTCCATGCGGCTTCCTTTTCGGCGGCAGGTAACCATGATTTTCTGCAGCAAAGTCAAACCTCTGCCGGCTTTTATCCGGAAAAATCGAAATTTTGGAATCAGTATCACGGGATCCAGTATCATCATTTTAAGTATGGCAACACCCGCTATATGATAGTGAATACCGGATGGGAAGGTTTTGATTGGGCGTATCAATTAAAAGAGCACATATCCTGGCTTGCCGATGTCGGGCCGGGCAATCTCAGGATAGCTGCGTATCATAAAAGTGAGAAAGGAATCATGGGAGCCTGGGCCGATACTGTCAATCTTGGGTTGGCCATGATTGGTCATAATCATCACCTTGCCGGGAATAATCCGTATGAACTGGGCGGCAGGAGAATTCAGTATTATGCAAATTCTATCAGGGAGCATTTTGCCTTCAATCTATTCAGGATACACAGCGATGGGAGTTATACCGCTTTAAATAACCGGGAATTTGTCGAAAATCCGTCGGATGCTCCTTCTTTATGGAAACCTAAACTCAAGCTTGAATACGCAAAGGCCAATGACGGCACAGCCCGGACAAACACTGCAACCCTTATCAATAATTTTGATGTTGGATTTCCAAACGCCAGGGTGCGTTTCCTGATGCCAAAGGGCAATACTTACAGCGTTCCCAAAGGCACTGTCGAACAGGCCTTTGACGGCGATTCGGTACATGTCGTGGATGTGCGTGTCGCAATTGATCCCAACAGTATCAATTCAATCGAAATATACCCTTCGAAGTATTGATAAAAGACAACGGTGTTTTTGTGTAATCACGACTTTAATCAAAAATGGTTTATACAGATCGGACTTGAAATTTTCCGGTTCGTCGCGGCTAAATAGCTTTCAGCCGCCAGCTTCCAGCAACAGTATTATCACCGCGGCTGCCCAGGGTCACGTTACTCCGTGAGTACGCGCGGCATAGAACGGCCTGTGGCCGTCGCGGAATAATCAGTCCCGTTAGGCATACTTTTTCTGTTCCCAAATTGCCGGAGCGGTGTTCTATGCGGCCGCCATGATAACATTGGTATCGGCCAATAAATTACTCCTTCTTCGGAAGATTCCTGCTTAATTCAGGTATTGTTTATCTGGCGATCAAAGAGAATGCCGGGCACATCGACCAAATCGATGCACCCGGCATTGCGGCGAAGTGTTATGTCCCATCAGCGGAAACACAAGACTGCGCTTTCGATACCGAAAACAGGGAGTCTGCTGTTAATCGGCGGCGGCACGTGTGCCGCTTGTTTCATCTGCACAGGCCTGGGTCGTTTTGTACAACTCCGCGACTCGTTTGGCCTGTTCCTCGGCGAAGGTGACTGCATTCCGCATCTTGTCCCCAAACTGTCCGGCGACGGCTTTACATTTTTCGCTGCTGATGTCCGCCTTGCCGGGCCAGTTCAGACTGAACTTCTGCCTCGCTGTCCTGTCGGCTGCATCCTGCGAAACAGGGGCTAAGTAATAGATGGCTGTCGCAAAACCGCCAAAATACACGATTAGTCCAAACAATATCCTGCTTCGCCAACGGCCCATACGTTTCTCCCGATAAAACCTCGTTTGTATCTGGCCGATCCGGTTTCTACCGGCCCCCACATCTAAAAGCTAAGAAATAAGTCCTGCCGAGTCAATCTGGACAATAAAAGAAAACAATAAATTTCAGGATTTGAAAAAAGAGGCTTATTAATCCGGCTAACGATGAGTTTATAGGACGAATGGGAATGATTAATAAAAGAGATGCTCAAACAAAAAACGGAGACAGCGGCTGCCGGCGGCGCCCCTGTCTCCGTCTAATCGTGCAAACAAAATTACATCGCGTCAAGACACGCTTTCAATTCCGTGCAGACCAGTTTGACCTCTTCAGCCGAGAGGTTGTTGTGGAACGGCAGTGCAATTGTCCGCTGTCCGGTGGCTTCGGTATGCGGGAAATCGCCGGCCTTGTAACCAAACTGCTCAATCATAAACGGCTGCAGATGGACCGGCGGGAAATAATTGCTGACCTGGATACCGCGTTCGGTCAGTTTTTTCATCACCGCATTGCGGCGGTCCTGGGTATAGCCTTT
>DLFY01000248.1:718-3239 GCA_002482415.1 Phycisphaerales bacterium UBA7708 | reverse complement strand
CACAAACCAGCTCATCCGGGCGCCCTTTGGCTCCTGCGGCACAATAATCCGATCATCCCCGGCCAGAAGCTGCTGATACATCTTCGCAACCGCGCGGCGCTTCTCGACGAATTCTTCAATTCGAGAAAGCTGCACGATACCGAGAGCACAGTTAATATCGCTCAGGCGGTAATTATAGCCAAGACGCTCATGGGCCAGCCAGCCGCCGCCGGCACCACGCCCCTGGCTTCTCAGCGAAACACAAAGATTAGCCCACTGCTCGTTGTCGGTCAGGATCATGCCGCCTTCGCCGGTGGTCATCTGCTTGTTGGGATAGAATGCAAAGACACTCATATCACCAAATGTGCCGACCTTTTTACCGTTAAGCATCGAGCCTAATCCTTCGCAACTGTCTTCAAGAATCAGCAGGTTATGCCTTTTGGCAATTTCATAGACCTTATCGAAGCCCGCAGGGCTGCCGAAGGCCTCGACCGGAATGATGGCTTTGGTCTTCGGTGTGATGGCCTTTTCAATAGCTGCCGGGTCGATATTCAGTGTTTCCGGGTCGATATCCACCAGTACCGGTTTGGCCCCCACCATCAAAATCACATTCGTGGTGGCAATAAACGTAAAGGGCGTCGAGATGATTTCATCGCCAGGCCCAATCCCCATCGCCTGCAAGCACAGGTACAAGCCGCTGGTGCCGCTATTGACGGCCACGGCGTATTTACGCCCGCTATATTGGCAGAAGGCTCTTTCAAACTCTCCCAGCTTGGGACCCAGCGAAAGATTCGGCGTCCGCAATACGTCGGTCACAGCTTCGATTTCGGCTTCGGTAATGTCCGGCCGGCTCAATGGAACTTTAATGCTCATAGAATCCTCGTTCCTCATACACAAGTTCAGGGAAAACATTGTCCGAACACACGGTTATGTTTGCCTAAAATATTATAAAAACCTTTATTATAGACAATTTATCGGTTTTTTCTACAATAAATTGATGGACAAATTCAGATGATTTTAAAGAAATACCCCCCAGTAAACGATATTCATTTGCTTTTTTTGAAACTTCATTGAAAACAAAGTATCACCTCTCCAAAAAGCGTTTGACTTGAACCGCCAAATGCTTTAGACTGATAAAGTCATTTTTCAATCAATTACGCAATGTGCTGCATGGAAAAATCAATTTTTACTATTGAAAAGCGGATTTTCCATGTATTCACCAGATAATCTCTGAGAATAGATATATGTACGAGAAACGTGAAGAATGTGGGATTTTCGGAATTTTCGGGGATCCCGAAGCGGTACAAAAAACCTATTTCGGGCTTCACAGCCTTCAACATCGCGGCCAGGAATCGGCCGGCATCGCTTCCAGCGATGGGGAATTCATCGGCTGCTTTACCGGCATGGGGCAGGTCAGCCGGGTCTTTCGTTCCGGGAGGGGAATCCTCGAACGGCTGGATAATCCAATCGCCATCGGCCATGTACGGTATTCGACATCGGGTTCGGCTAATCCCTGCAATGCCCAGCCGATTATGGGAGAATATTCCCGCGGCCAGGTAGCCGTGGCTCATAATGGCAACATTATCAACGCCTCGATGCTCCGGGATGAATACGAGGCCTACGGCTCGATTTTCAAGGCTTCCAACGACACCGAAATCATTATCCATCTGCTGGCCAAACCCACCCATGTCTGCAAGCCGGATCCGTTGGGACATGTTTTGAATCATTTGCAGGGCGCTTATTCCATTCTGTTTTTATTTTCCGACCGCATCGAAGCCGCCCGTGATCCGTATGGAATTCGTCCTCTGGCACTGGGCAAAACCAAGAAAGGCGCCTACTGCGTCGCCAGCGAGACCTGTGCGTTCGATACCATCGATGCGGAATATATTCGGGATGTCGAACCGGGCGAAATTGTAACATTGGACAAAAACGGCATCTCCAGCCGATTCTTCGTTACCCCCGGCACCACGACTCCCGCTCATTGCATTTTTGAACATGTCTATTTTGCCAAGCAAAGCAGTACCATCTTTGGTGAGAATGTTCACGAAGTTCGCAAACGCTGCGGCAAGCGTCTGGCCCAGGAACATCCGGTTGATGCGGATATCGTCGTGCCGGTACCCGACTCGGGCACCTCGGCCGCAGTGGGGTATTCGCAGGAAAGCGGCATTCCTTTTGATATGGGATTTGTCCGCAGCCACTATGTCGGCAGGACGTTTATTTCCCCATCTCAGGACTTGCGGGATCTGGGGGTTAAACTGAAACTGCAGGTGGTCAAAGAAGCGGTGCGCAATAAACGCGTGATTGTCATCGACGATTCGATTGTCCGCGGCACAACCACCAAGGGAAAAATCAAGTCACTGCGGGAGGCGGGTGCCAAAGAAGTGCACATGCGAGTCGCCTGTCCGCCGGTCAAACATCCGTGCTTTTACGGTGTGGACTTCCCGACACGGGAAGAGCTGGTCGCCAATCAGCGAACTCTGGATCAAATTCGTGACTATCTGGGTGTGGATACACTGGGTTATATTTCTCTCAACGGGCTTCT
>DLFY01000248.1:0-700 GCA_002482415.1 Phycisphaerales bacterium UBA7708 | reverse complement strand
GGCCTGCTGGAGCGGCCAATACCGTATTCCCGTTACCGCCGTGGTCAATAAATTTTCCATGGAACGGCACCAAATGCAATTATTTGACGATGTTGAACTCTAATGGCTAAGAAAAAAACGATCTCTTACGAACAGGCGGGCGTCAGTATCGACGCGAATGATATTATGGTCGAACGCATCAGCCGGTCGGTTGCATCCACGCATGGACCACGGGTTATCGGCCTGGAAAACGGCTTTGCGGGATTGTTCCGTCTGGACTATGACGAAAAACTGTTCAAACGGAATTATAAAAGTCCCGTACTGGTTGCCTGCACCGACGGCGTGGGGACCAAGGTTCTCATTGCACAGGAAATGAACCGGTACGAAACCATCGGGCAGGACCTGGTGGCGATGAATGTCAATGACATGCTGGTTCAGGGCGCTGAACCGCTGTTTTTTCTGGATTATGTGGGGATTAACAAACTGGACCCGGAAGTCATGGCGGCGATTGTGGAAAGCATTGCCAAAGGCTGCCGGATGGCCGACTGCGCCCTCATCGGCGGCGAAACGGCGGAGCATGAAACTTGAGGCCCGAGTCCCCCGTACTACTCATTTTTAATAATAACTGGTTTGGACAATATTATTTATGGAACCGATAATTTTTACCGCGAGCCTGGCGCTGACGTTTATACTGACCGCGCTGATCCTGCGTTTCCTCATC
>DLFY01000045.1:6014-11112 GCA_002482415.1 Phycisphaerales bacterium UBA7708 | reverse complement strand
GCTCCACCCGATCCAGTCAGCCTGCCAGGGCTCTTGCACGGCCAGCGTTGAAAAAGATGCCAATCCCCATAGTATTGTCGTAAAACTACTCTGTAAAAATCGTTTCATCCTGAGTTCTCCTGAACAAAGTCTGTTTTTAATCACTGACGCTGCCAGTGTCCGAATAATAACATGAAGTCGGATAAGATATTACCATTTTTAGCAATAAGGCCGATAATCAGTGTAAAAAAATAATCACAATTGATATTGAATTCATTTCTCGTGCAGGCGAAGAATATATGCAATTATATCCATAATAAAACAAATTCATTCATATTTTTGGCTGGTCGAGTTCATAAAATCCTGCAAATTACACCTAAGGCTTGACTTTTTTGACAAAATCTGCTATGATTTGCCTTTACTATAAAGAAGATAGTGCAATCTTACTGTTGGTTTTGGGGTGGTTAAGTTTATTCTAACACATATTCTGGGGAGTAATTAAAATGTCTGGATTGAAGAAACTATTAGGCTTTTTGTGTGTTTTTGTATTCTCATCAACCCTATTGGCGTCCCCGAAAGCGTGGTTCTTGACCAGTTACAGGCCGGATCCCTGGTCCTCGGGCACGTGGTATCGGGCGCCTGTCACTGAGGGTTATATGGACTTGCGTCTGTTCATCGAAAACGCGTCCTTTGATAATGCCGAGTTTTCTATTTCTTATGACAGCAGCATTCTGTACACACCTGCTACGGCAAATTTTCTGGATATCATGCCGGGTCTGAGTATCTCTGGTACTAACACCATCAACCTTGAAGGGGCCTGGAAAAAGACAACGTTTACCTTAACCGGGGCGGTGACCATTGGAGCAATTCAATATGAATCCGAAGCCGTTTTCAGACTTCGCCTGATTCCTCATGCCGAGGGTACAGTTCCTGTCAGTTTGTGGACCAGTGCCAGTACTCGCTATCCCGATTCCTACAAGTCCTGTTCACTGACTCTTCGCAGTGGAACCGATGAAGTTTCATTTGAACGCAAAGAATGGAACGACAGTGTTCAGCTTGTCACCTTTACCGACAAGACTTCGGCATCCGTGATGTATCATTACGATTTGAATCTGGGTACGCCCATATCCAATGGCATCATTCGGATTACCTACGAAGACAACAGTGTGGAAGAATTTACTGCTTCCAATCACGCCAGAGGCATTACCATCGACAGCAATTACGGCGGTTATTATATCACCGCTCAGCCCAATGCTGTTCAGTATGCGATCATTTTCCCGGAATACGAAGATACTGTCATGAGCAGCATCAGCGGCGGATGGTCAACCTCGCACAGCCAGCCGGAAATGATGTTTTTTGCCCGAGAAGCGTCGGAAGGATTTCATGGCCTGCGGGCGACCTCGGATGATATCGAGCTGACTGTAGATTTGGCCGGTATTGGAGAAAATTTCGGCAGCTCCACGTATGACGCCATTCTGATGAACTACGAGCAAGGCATTGTCAGCAAAACATATGATTTTGATTATGTCGGCAATGACACCATCAAAATGACCCTGCTGGGCGGACTGGAAGCCAATCCCAATTACGTATTATATGTGTACAAAAATGGCCTCATCGCCGGCCGGACATGGTTTGGTGCATCGACTTTCTATCCGGTCACATTCACTGTCAAAGATCAGACGGACACAGCCTTGCCGGGTGCGACCGTGACAATTCCGCTATGGAGCATGTATGGCCCTGCTAATCTTGAACAGATTACCGATGAGAACGGCGAGGCGGTCTTTGAACTGCCCCCTTCGGAATGGGAAAATTATAATTACTATGTCGTGCTTGCCGACCATGAAGATGCCGTCGGAAACTTCCCGGTCGTTGATGCTGCGGTCAATGTGCCGATCGTCATGGGACCTGTTCGCGGCCTGGATATGGATGATTTTACCATCCTAGCCTCACAATGGGCCATGGAATATTGCCAGTGGAATAACGACTGCAACGGTGCTGACCGCAACCGTGATGGCACCGTGGATATGGAAGACCTGGCGATATTTGTTGATCGCTGGCTGAAGGATATGAACTAAACGGATTCGATTTTCGACTATTTAACGCCCCCTTTCCGACTATCCGGGAAGGGGGCGTGTTTTTGCGTATTACAGACCAGCCAGTCTTTTTATAAGTCCCCTGCCGAATCCGCTTCGTAAAGACCGCCAAAGTTAATATGCCCCCAGGGTCCGGCAGACTGGTCAACCATTTTAATGATGACTTCTTTATTGATAAACGCTCTGCAATCCACAAAAACCGGATCAAAGAGATTGTCGTCTTTGCCGGTAAAGCGAGCATATTCCTGGGTGGTTTTTGCATCTTCTATGCTGATATAGACCTGTTGAGCATCTTTTCCGCCGGAGACAAACAGGACACATTCATCGGCGGTGATTTTGCATACAGGACTTTGGATGACTCCGGTCAGTGCATCGTCAAATGCGCCTGGACCGATTTCGGCTGTGCCGATAAAATGCTCTGTTCTGGGACAAAACCGGTCACGTACGGTATTCGTAAAAACGGATGTCAAGTTGCCCTCTTTGAGCTTCCACAGCGCCCGGTGGTTCTGGTCATCCAATGCAAATACCGCTTTGTCATAGCATTTCCATTGAAGCCGGGCCACACGGATTCCATCCAAATCCGGATTGAGGGCGGCGATGTAATACTTTCCGTCCAGGGTGACAATCTCGGGGGCACAAAGATTCATCCGGCGGACATAACCGGCATCATTATCGATACCAAAATGGAATGGATTTGCAGATTGATAAATGGTTGTTTGTGCTCCGGGGCCATATAATTGTGTTCGGAACAAAAAGTAATTATTCGGTGAGATTTCCACCACATGCGGACATTCGCAGGAATAGGGATTATTGCCCGCCTTGCCGCCATAACTGACAATCACCGGATCTGACCATTTCAGCAAGTCGTCCGATGTCCGGCAATAGACATAGCCATGCTGTGCGGGGAATGCGGTATAGTAGCAATTCCATTTACCCCGTGTAAACAGCAGCATCGGGTCACGGGTGTTAACCCCGGGGCCTTCGGAAAAGAGGACGCCGGCAGACGTCAGGCGTTCAAAAGCCTTTCCGTCTTTGCTGGCTGCCATCCGCATATTGTCCCAGTCGCCATACATCATCCAATACCTGTTTTGATGATGGATTACATGCGGTGCCTGAAGTCCGCCCAGAGGCTCACCCAGTTCGGGCATAGCCATCATGGCAATACCTTTGGGTGTCCAGTCTTTATCGGTCAGCTTGCCCCCTTCCCAGCCATAAAACAGTCGGGTATGACCGCCGAGCTTTGTAAATCGGATACACGACCACAATTGCCATGTGCCGTCTTGAGCCTGCCAGAGGCTGAAATCAACCGGCTGCTGCTTGTCGCTGTTGTATTCGCCAATATCCGGAGTGGATGCCACCCGCCACCAGTTGCCATCGATTGCCGGGATGTAAAATCTGGCTGCAATCGTGTTAATGGACAGGATCATAACAACATAAACTGATAATATAAATGGATTCAATCTCATGACAGTTTCCTATAGGACATTATGGTTTATATTCCGACATGGGACCGATTTCCAGCGCCTGAAGTATGGCTTCCTTATCTTCAACACCGGTTAGATGAATCGTAATGGTCCCGTTCTTCGGTTCGATGTCTTTAAAGGTTTTGTCAACGGCTAAAAACAGTCCCCCGGCCGCTTCCGCGACCAGCATCTTATCCATTACGGGCTTGCCGTTGATGGAGGCATTCACCGCATGCGAAATCCGCTGTTTATCCTTATCCGTCTCGAGAAAAAAGTGCAGCGGGGTATCGGCGAATTTCAGCGTGACATAGTACTTGCCCGGCCCGACAGTCAAATTAATCCAAAAGTCGGAACCATGCACGCCATAGCGATACAGTTCCGGGTCGGCGGTTTTGCCGATATACATGCTGCGGCGTTTGGTCCACCATGCTTTTTCCACGGTATCTTTGCCGTAACCGCTGCGGATCACCCATTCCGTGGCCGGTCGCCAGGCGTTGCCGCTGGAGTCAATATAATCCTGGCGCTCGGGATAGCCAAATATCATTCGCTGGGCATGGGTGGGGCCGCCCCCCTGCCCGCATTCCGGCTCAGCAAAGGCATCGGAAAACTGAATCGAATCAATCATCACATCCTTGCCTTTGGCGATTAAATTGCCTTTGCCTGAGACAACAATTTTCAGGACATGTTTGGCATTCTCCATGCCGTTTTTGTGATACAGCAATTGCTGAGAGCGGATTTGCGGATTCCAGCAGTCTATCAGCGTCAGTTGTTTCTGGCCGTCCAGATAAACTTCAGCCAGTCCGCCTTCCGGGCCTGTAGTGCCAAAGACACGTACCTGGTTTCCATAGAAGGAATATTCAAAAACATCATCTTTTCGGGAGGAACAATGAACGGCACCTTCATAAGCGTCTTTTGCAGGAATGCTTTTCCAGTTGCCCTGAAAGGTTAGCTGGGTGTCATCAATCTGCTGCTGGGGATCACCCTGACCTTCAATGACGATATTCTTTGCCCGGTCATGGCGAATGGTCAAAAGAAAGTCTCCATCGGGAAACGGCTGGAGGATATAGCCATTCTGATTCAGGACAGCCTTTGCCCGGAGGGGTTCAGCATCCGCCGTGATTGAAATGGGAATAAAAGATAACCGTATCACGTCAATCGTCTTGTCTTGGGCATCAAATGTAGAATAAGCGATGCGGTTCTTCTGATAAACCACCTGATTGACCACCGAGGTACTGCGCATAATGTGGTTTTCACGCTTGGGGCCAAACACGTCCGGCGTCCAGGCCATCGCCTCCATAATCTGGCACAGGGGCCAGGGATGCGCCAGATTTGACCATTCCTTGGTAGCGACGGCACTGCCCTCCAGTCCATCCCAGACGAACCCATTTTCGTGGCTGTCGTAAGTGGCCATAATCATCATGCGCCGAGCGATCTCGAATATTCGGTCATCTTCGGCCAGTACCCCAAATCGCAGCAGTGTCGGTGCTGCGGTGTACTGGTTATAAGACAGCGATGTCCAGCAGCAGGTTGAGGATTCCGGAAAAGCCCATGCCCCGTGATAGA
>DLFY01000045.1:0-5982 GCA_002482415.1 Phycisphaerales bacterium UBA7708 | reverse complement strand
TTCGCGTCAGAACGTTTCGCATATCCGTCTGCCAGCCGGGAAAGGCCTGGGGGGTTTTCATGATGTAATCGCCGCACATGGAGACGATGCCGCAAATTACGGGATTATCCCAATCCCAATAGTTCCGGCCCCATGTATCATGCTGCAGCCAGCGCGGCATCAGTACGTCGCGAACATACCTCCGGCCCGCGTCTCGCGCCTTAATTAAGGCGTGGTCCTTTCCGGTATAGCCCATCCGAATCAGTTCATCCAGAAAATCAAGGATTAACGTTACGCTGCCGGTCAGTTCATCGGACCAGCCCACGACTTCCGGATGGGTATAGCGGTTCCATGGCGGCCGGGTCGGGTCAAGATTGCATTTTTCTGCAAATACGTCGCCCCAGTGTTTGGCCGCTTCGAGATAACGCGGATTGCCGGTCAGCTTGTACGCCCGCAATATCTCGGTGCCGACGATGGCACAGAGGTCCAGTTGATTGCGTGCATTCTGGTCGCATTTACCGTACGCCTTGCCGCTGGTAGGCGTGGCTATGGGAAAACACGGCCAGTCGTGGTCTTCACTGGTCTGGGCATAATCCAGAATATAGTCGGCTGTCAGCGGGATATAGAGAAAGGCCATGGGGTCCCCGCTGTACTGATAATAGGCCGTCAACCCTTTGATGATGCTCCATGCCCGCTGGCTCAGGTCGCCGCACATCCAGTCATTGGTGGGGGGAATCAGAATCGTGCCGTCGTCTTTTATGCTCCAGTGGGAGTTATAGATGAAATCCGGCGCAGCCATAACCGCCTTTTGACCATCCACCCACGGGTAGCGTTTGAGTGCCTCGACTGCAATTCTCAGCCGCAAATCCAATGGGCCGTTCTGTCCCGGATGCCAGGGAGCAATCACACCATACGAATCCTCGACAACNNATAATAGTTTGGACGTGCCTGTCCGGCCGGCAAAATCCCTGTCATGAGACTCCACATAGACAGAACACAAGCGGTAAGGTTCTTTGACAACCTCATGGATTTGTCCTCAAACTAAATTATATGCGAATGTTCTACCCCGACAATTACTAATCGATCTTGTCGGGTATTCAGGTTATTATTCCGAAAGCCATTCTCCGCCGGCGTCAATGTTGTCTTTGGTGAAAACCCGCGAGGCCAGTGTAATCTCTTTTTCAACGGTTTTTCCGGAAAGCAGAGTCATAGCGGCTTCCACGGCTTCCTTGCCGCCAGTGGGATATTCAAAACTGGCAGAGAGAAGCCCCTGCTTGACATAGGCCTGACCTTCCTGCTGAAGACCGTCGATACCAACAAATAGAATGTCCTTTTCCCGCCCTGCTGCTTTGGCTGCCAGATAGGCGCCATGGGCACCGGGATCATTGTGGGCATAGACCAAATTGATTTCCGGGAATCGCGCCAGGGCCGATTCCATCTCTTTTCGGGCGTTGGGTTCCAGCCATTTCATGTCGGCATCAAAAATAATTTCGATTTGGCTGTCCTTGATGCCTTCCATAAAACCATTGTGACGGTCCTGGCCGGGGGTTGAGGTCATCAGGCCTTTTAATTCAACCACTTTGCCTTTGCCGCCGAGCTTCTGGACAATCCATCTGCCAGCCGCGCGGCCGATTTTCTTGTTATCCGCACCGACAAAGCAGGTGTATTTGTCGCCCAATACCCGCCGGTCCATCACAATCACCGGGATGCCTTTGTCGTAAGCCTGTGCCACCACAGGGGTCAGCGGCGCGGCCTCTTTGGGAGAAATGATAATCACATCGACACCGGCACTGATAAACTCTTCGACCTGGGCCTGCTGGCGAAGGGTATCATTCTGGGCATCTTTGAACACCACTGAAATTTCGGGATGCTGGTCGGCGGCCATTTTAATATCGGCATTCATCTGAACACGCCAGGGCTCGCCGAGATTGCACTGACTCATGCCAATGGTCCATTTTTTTGTTTCGTTTTTCGTCTCAGTCCCGGGGGCGGCCTGAGGGGTTGTTTTCTTACAGCCGGCCCAACAGAGTACAGCACAGAGAACAGCAAGCACGAAATTCTTTTTCATGACAACTTCCCTTTCTGATGTCCACTTCTTATTTTTTGGTTTTTTGCAGCAGTACTGCTGCAATAATAATCGCCCCGGTCAGCATAAGCCGCTTGTCTTCGCCGATGGCGTTAATACTCAGAATTTTTTCAAGATAACCAATGGTCAGTACCCCGATTAAGGTCAGCCACATATTGGCCCGCCCTCCCTGCAGGCTGGTACCGCCGATGACCACCATGGCAATCGCCGACAATTCATACGATATCCCGGCCTCGGGGTCGCCCTGAAGTTCCTGAGCCGCCTGACAGATGCCTGCCACACCGCAGAATAATCCGCTCAATCCATAAGCCAGCAGCTTGCTTTTGATAATCGGTACCCCCGAAAGACGGGCCGCCTCTTCATTGCCGCCGATGGCATACAGATACCGGCCGTAGCGCAGCTTGGTCAGGATAATATAAGATATGACGATGCAGATTAAGAATATCACCGTAACGACGGTAATGTTGTCGCCGAGCAGCTTGGAATTGATAAAATTGAATACGCCGGGGACCTCTACATACTGATACGTTCCGTCGGCCTGCTGGACGGCCGTGGAGATTTTCTGCCCGCCGGAGACCCACTTGGCCAGCCCGCGCGCAAAAACCATCATCGCAAGCGTGGAAATGAACGGTTGTATTTTGAATCGGGCGATAATCGCACCGGACATAATTCCGCACAGGGAACTGATAACCAGACAGACGAGAATAGCCAATATAACTGCCGTCTGGTAATGAATCGTAAACAGTGAAAAACACACCGCCGTCAACGCCAGAATGCTTCCAACCGACAGGTCAATGCCCCCCGAGATAATGACCAGTGTCATACCACAGGCCAGAATGCCATATACCGACACTGCGCGAAGCATATCCCGGTGTGTTCCCCATTTAAAGAAGGCACCGTCCGCGTTAAAGAGAAGACCAAGTACAAACACAATAATCAATGCCGCCAACACACGGGTGGTCGGACTTGCGAGCCAATGTTCCCCAGTCTTCAATGAAATTGACGTTTTATTCATCTGCTATCCTCTAATAATCAATGATGAGACGATCCCTGCTTGTCCGTTTTATCCGTATTGCCCATTGCCGCACGAAGAATCTTTTCCTGAGTGGCTTCTTCAGCGGTAAACTCTGCGGTGATTTTACCACGATGCATCACAATTATCCGGTCACTCATCGCCAGCAATTCCGGCATTTCAGAACTGATCAGCATAATGGCCAGCCCCTGCGCCGTCCATTGATTCATCAATTCATAGATTTCATGTTTGGCCCCGACATCCACCCCCCGCGTCGGCTCATCGAGCAGTAAAATCGCCGGATTGGTATCCACCCATTTGGCAATGGCCACTTTCTGCTGATTTCCGCCCGACAAGGCATCGACCGGCATGGTTAAGGAGGCTGCTTTCAGATGGACCGATTGCCCCATTTTCCGGGCGGATTCAAATTCCTGAGCAGGCCGCAGCCAGCCGAACGGGGCATATTTTTTAAGGGCTGCCAGCGTCGTATTTTCCACGATGTTCATTCCAAGAATCAGCCCGGTTGCCTTACGGTCATTGGTCAGTAATGCCAATCCCGCCTTGATACCCTCTGCAGGGCCTGTAGGATAATAAGCGTTATCCTGGAGGGTAACATTCCCGCTTACTCCTGAGCCATACGCCCCAAAAAGCCCATTGAGCAGCTCGCTGTTGCCGGAACCGCCAAGGCCGGCTACTCCCAGTATCTCCCCTGCCCGTAATTCAAAGGATACTTTATCCACAACAGGGAATGGTTTCCCGGCCTGATCCGGCACGCTGAAATCCTGAACTTTCAGAACCGTCTGTCTGGGATTAGCCTGATGCCGCGGAAATTGACTGCTCAGTTCTCTGCCAACCATCCATTTAATCAGCTCGGATTGACCAAGCTGGGCCGCCGGGGCGGTTCCGATATACCGCCCGTCCCGCAGCACCGTGATTCGATCAGCAATCCGGTAAATTTCCTCCATTTTATGCGTAATATAGACAATACCGCGCCTTTCTTTTTTCAGCTTATCAATAATGGCGAACAGCCGCTGTACCTCGACATCCGTCAGGGCGCTGGTCGGTTCATCCATGACGATGATTTTACTTTCAAAGGCAAGGGCTTTGCAAATTTCGACCATCTGCTGAATACCCAGCGAATAATTTCCGACTTTCTTCGAGACAGCAATCTCAAGGCCGACACCGGCAAGCAGTGCTTTGGCCTTTTGCTGCATCTGTTTTTTGGTCAGCCACGGTCCTTTAGACAGTTCGCGCCCAAGAAAAATATTCTCATCCACAGTCATTGTCGGAACCAGCGACAGTTCCTGATGGATAATCGCAATTCCTGCTGATGCGGCATCGTGAATGGATTTGAACCGCACAGGCGTTCCATCCAGTTCAATCTGCCCTGTGTATGCAGTGTAGACCCCCGCAAGAATCTTCATCAGGGTACTCTTGCCGGCACCGTTTTCCCCGGCCAGAATATGCACTTCACCCGCCCGAAGCTCAAATTGAACATCGTCCAGGACCGGCGTTGAGGTAAATCGCTTGCCGATTCCGCTCATCAAGAGCAGCGGCTTGTTGTTGGTGTTCTGTGGGATCATAAATCAGGCTTTTTCCGGAATCCATCCATAATCGATATAATCATGCTCAAAGGTGCCATCTTCATACAAGTCGAATACTCCATATCCTGCCGGACATTGGTGGAATGCCCCCTGCCACCATGCACCGCAAACCGCCCCATCGCAAATATAGGTTATATTGTTATATTCTATCCGTTCCAGCAGATGCAGATGGCCGCTGATGCAGAGTTTGATATTCTTGTGCCGATAAAATAATTCCAGGAGCTTGCGGGTGTCCAGATGAACCCATTGATGCGGAACGACCCACTGTCCGCTCTTTTCATTTTCACCGTCTAAAATTGCCACCGCTGAAAGAATCGGAATATGGCTGATGATGCAGATATGCTGGTCGGGATGTTCGGTCAGTTCATTTGACAGCCAGAGATATTGCTCCTCATCCAGTTTGGCCGTATAGACATCGTCGGAAATATGCGTGCTGTCGAGCATGATGATGCGCCACGGCCCCTTGTCAAAGGCATAATATCGATTCGGCAGGCTGAACTCATGCACCGGTCGTTTTTTGCCCCACAAAGCTTCCTCGCCGGTGGTTTTTCCGCTTTTTTTGTCCCAGCCCCAGACATCGTGATTGCCGATACAGAATTTCACCGGCAGTCTGCATTCCTCCTGGAAAACCTTCTTGACCAGAGAAAACTGGACATTGGCCCAGTTGTCATCCGACCCCAGGACACACATGACATTATCCCCGCCGGTGATGACCATCTCGGGTTTATCAGGCAAGGCCTGAATATGACGCAAGGCTGCGGCCAGACCTTCGGGGGCTTTTCGTTTAGGCTCGATGTGCAGGTCGGTCATGTGGGCAAAGCGAACCGTTCTGGCTGTGTTTGTGTTGTGTCTCTGGTTCGCCTTGCCTGCCGGGGTATGGACAGCACACCCGCCGCTAAAAACTGCTGCGGCCAGAATCGAACTTCCAATCATGTCCCTTCGGGTCACCAGGCTCTTTTTTTCCTTCATTACGGTGTCCTCATCCTTTTAAACTATCTCGCACAAATATCTGCACAAACATTTGTCCAATNNATTTGAGGCGATTATAATATAACTCCGACAGCAAGGCAACAGCATTTTTTGAGTCCCCTCAAAATGGCGTCACAATCCCTGGTCCTGTTTTGTTCTGAATGAATCACCAAACAGTATAATGCCGGCAATTAACAGGCCAAACCCACTGGAAATTATGACACCTGTTGAAGTTACGTGTTCTGTGGCAGTAATATGCCGTGTCAGGCCCATCAGGGGGGAATAGTCCAGCCATCCCAGCTCGGCCGGCAGCCATCTGCCCTGAATCAGAT
>DLFY01000297.1:216-7935 GCA_002482415.1 Phycisphaerales bacterium UBA7708 | reverse complement strand
CATTTCCGTCTGAGGCAGAACAAGAGGATGTTAATGGAAAAAAACTGGAAAACCAATATCAAGAGCGATATGAACAACTGGCTCATAAAGTACCACGACTTAGATTTGACGTCCGGGATGAAATGGTGCCAGTCTGGTACTGCGAGACTGATAAAGGTAAGAAGCATTGTGAGAAATGTGCTGCCGATAAGCATGCTTCTGTCTACGAAGAAATGGAGTGTAAATTTGAAAAACAAAAAGGTATTGATTCTCTTTGCTCCACTAGCGGTCTTGAAGTTGAAGTAAAAATCAGAAATTTTAAGTCCCCTGATACTTTTCCTGTTGGTCTAATTGTACATGAATACCAGTTGCAAAACACTTGCTTTCAAATAAAGGTAGAAGGGACAATAGCACTGCCATACAGGTGGCTGTATGATTAGTCTTCTCTCTTGACAAAAGAAAGGAATTCATGTAAAAACCAGTGGCGGGAGCGAGCGCAGCCTCACGCAAGCGAAGTGAGCGACCGCCACGGTACGAAAGACCAGCTATAGAAAGTCAAGCATGATGTAAAAATATTTTTTGATAAATAGGGACAGGATAAATAGGGACAGTTACCAATTTATAAGAATGGAACGCAAAACACATGGTAACCATGCAATTTTCCGTAATTATGCCTGTCTGGCCGGATGAAGTCCGGCCTTATGGGCTGGGTTATATGGATAAGGCGGATTGGTCGCGGGATGATATCGAAGTCATCCTATCTCATGGCCTTGGTCCCTGCCGCCAACAGAACGAAGCCGCACAAGAGGCGAAGGGGGATATTTTAGTCTTCTTTGACAACGATTTCTGCCCCAAGCAGGATTATCTTCGTCGCCCGACTCAGCATTTTAATGATCCATCTGTTACAATACTTTATTTGCTGACAGCAACTTCAACCACGTGCTTCTGTTGCTCGCGGAATCATCATACCCCTTGAGTAGTATAATAATAGATCGCTGTTTTAGTCGGTATAAACGATCACCGCAGGCTCCTGGAGCAGGCCGGTCGGCCAGAGCATGTAATTCTGCGACCAGCCGCTGCCACCGGTAATCCAGTTTTCGGGACCGTAGGCGCCAGCCCGCAGGGGGTTCTGGTGCAGCGGGCCAAAGGTGTTCCGGCGGGTCAGCACCAGTTCCAGCTCCACAAAGCCGTCTTTGGCCGGATTGGTGATATCGAGCCGATAGGGCGGCCAGGCAATCATGTCAGGTGCGTTATCCGAGCGATGAACTTTGACACAGGCCGCGTCGAGTTGGGGCAGCTCAATCATGAGCGTTTGATTGCTGCCGGCGGCGTTGGTGGGTACCGGGATCCGATAGGTAACCGACCCGGAATAGAAGGGGAGACCTTGTTGGGTGATATCTCCGGCGGCCAGTTTGGCGGGCAATACGGTCAGAGTTCTGACTGTGCCGTCAACCCGGACGCCGAATCGCCCCAGCAGATACAGGGCTTCGATTTGCACCTCTTCATGGAAGCCGCATTCGAGCGTCAATTCGTTCTTGCCCTCGACAATGCCGCCTGCCGGTATGGACAGCTTGCGAATGGCCGGGTCCACCCACCAGCCGAGGTTGCTGGCGGTGGAGACTGCTTTGCCGTTCAGCATGAGAGTGAAATTTTCCGGCTGTTCCATACATAACATTACCGGCTCAGATGGAATAGATTGAGCCTCAAACGCAAAGGTCATCTTGAGCTTGCCGCGAACCACTGGTTTGGGAGCAAATTTCTTGTTGTACCAGGGCTGAACCATGCTGCCGCCGCGTCGTGCGATTTTATAGGTGTCACGGATGGCCTGGTCGATCTTCAGGACTTCGGTTTCCGGCTGCCAGTCGCCGTTATCGATCTGGAACCGGGCCAAATCCAGCACGCAGACATTGTCTTCGCTGAGCCGATACGTATAGGGCCCGGCACAGGGTGTGGTCGATTTCCGTGTCGCGACGGCTTTTGCCGGCGATGCATTCCGCTCGCCCGAAACCACATAGACCTTCTCGCCGATGGGCGGAATGTCGGCGGTGATTTCCATGAAACCTTCGGTGCTGCGTCCGGAGACTTCATGCTGCCGGCCGCTCATGCAATTCCATTCCGCGACGTACCCCTTGGCCGGCAGACGAATCACCGCGTTATCATAGCTTTTGTCCCGGCTCATGTTCATCAATACAAAATAGCTGGCCTTGTCGTCCTGCCGCATCTGGGTGTAAACATCCGCAATCGGCTTGCCGCTGTTGTCCAGAACCTCCACAACCGGTCGAATATGCTGCCTGCAGGCGTTGACAATGCTGTCCCGGTCGAAGCCAACCTGCACAGCCTTTTGGGCCAGCGCCCTGGCTTTGTTGTCCCCAAGGGCATCCACGTACTGCGGCGCCTCACCGGCAAACACGACCTTGCCGCCAGCGGCCATGAATTCCTCCAGCATTCGCAGCGTGGATGAGCGAATGGTGGTCATGCTGCCGACGACGGCAACTTTATATGCGGCCTTGCCGATATAGAGCGTGGCCTGATTATTTTCCTTGGCCACCCGATACAGCCGTCCGGCCATCTCCTCATCGGCATAATCAAAGTCAATCCGGCTCTCGGCCAGCCAGTAGAACAACTGCTGATAGTTCTGCTCCAGTTCCTGAAGGGCCTTGCTGCGCGGCTGCACAATGTTGGCCGCCCAGTCGGCGTGAATCTGGGCCCAGACGCTTTCAACCGGATTAATGACCACGACATCACAAACCGGCTGTCCCTGCGCCAGGACCACACCCAGCCGTCCATAATACGTTTCCAGCGCCGCCCAATCCTTCCACCATCCGGACTGATAAAAGATGCTGGCCGGGTAATCGCGTTTGGCCTCGCCGGCCATTGTGTACCAGGACAAGTGCGGACACCGGATATTGATGCCGAACAAGGCCTGCCAGTCGCCGGCGTATTTATAATCCTCGAACCGCATCTGCCAGCCGGTGCAGCCGTACAGCTCCGACAGCATCCACTTTTGCCCGAGCTGCCGCGCCGCCGAACTGAGCTGCTTGACAATCCAGTAGCCCCGGTTGCCTTCGGTCAGCACGTCCACGCCGGGATAATGCATAAATTCATAAAACCGCATCAGTGAGCCTTGCATATTGGCCTGAGCCGTCAGGCTGTCTTCATGCAGCACGTGCCCGGTAAATTGAAGGCCATTGGCCTGGCACCACTCGTACAGCGGCCTGGCGAAGTTGTCGAGGAACATCTGCTGGGTTAATTCCATATAATGCCATTTGACCTGCGAGACCGCCTGTCCGTCTTTTTGCAGGAACAGCTCCGGCAGCCGTTGGATAATGTCATAGCCAAATCGTTTCTTGAATTCGCCGGGCAAGGCCTCCGTCCACGGCGTCATCCATCGGGAGTTGGGATTGCTGAAACCGAAGCCGCACATCACGCCGCCGCGGTGCGGTTCGTCGGTAAAAATTCCGAGAATCGATTTACCCAGCCGGTCGCCGCATCGGGCTTTATATTGTTCATGCGTCAGGCGAATATACTCCTGCGTGGCCTGCAGGTTCATCGTATCCACATACGTTGCCCCATTATAGAAGCTGTCTTCCTGCATGGCTTCAATCGTAAAGACCAGTACGGTTTTGCCCCCAAGCTGCTCAACGGGTGTGTCTTTGTCAATGCGGGTGCAATCAGTATAGCGGACGCCGTCCAGCTTGCACGCAAACGCCGCGACGATGTCCGCATTCCACTTGAATTGCTCCACCGCCACCGGCCGCAGGCTCATAAACCGCATCCGATAGGCCGGATTCTGCGTGACCAAACCGCCCGCCGTACCACTGGGCCAACGGTCTTCGTCGTACAGCCAGGCCTCCATGCCGAGCTTTTGTCCCTCATCGGTACACTGATTGGTCAGGTCAAACCATTCCTGCCCGAGGTATTCGGTTGCCAGCCCCGTCCGCGAGTGCATGAAAAATCCGCCGAAGCCCATCTCTTTAAGGACATGAATCTGTCGAAACAGTTCCTCCTTTTCCAGCTTGCCGTTCCATGACCAGAAGGGCTTGCCCAACCATTGGGGCCCGGGTTTTTGAAACTGCTCATACGCCGAGTCGGAAGTTGCTGTGGAAGCGGCCTGACTGACGGCTGTTGCAGCCAGCAGGATGACGGCTAAGGTGAAAACTGTCTTTCGCATATCATGTCCTTTGAAAAAATGTTGGTCTTACAGGCTATTATTTCGTTTCCGCAGCCTGGAACCGGTAATTGAATCGCCGATTCGGGGCGCTGTCGCCGTTAATGGCAAATTCGGTGATGTCTTCGGTGTTTTGCATATTGTCCGCCCAGTGAAAGTCAAACCGCAGCGGATTGCCCTGCAATCCCACAAGTCCCCGCTCGACGGCAATTTCCATCTGGTTGTCTTTGGTCCGATAGGTTGCCTCGGAGTGCTTTATCCATTGCGCTGAATCCCAGCGATACACCGTGGTTTTTCCCTTGTCTGAGACATCGCGATTCAGGAGGTAATCATACCCATTCCATCCGGTTTTGGCATTTTGGTCTGAATCGATAAACAGCAGCATCCAATTTTGTCCTTCCGGCGCGGTGATGGATTCTTGCGTCTGGGCATAAAAATAGACATTCTTTGCATCGTAAGCAGCCTTCATCGCAACAAAATCATTACGTCCGGTCGTGTTGGTATAGCGCAGGCTGCCATAGCCGGCATGGTCCCGATGGGCGGTATCGCCAATAGTGTCCCGATATTCAGGCCCAACGGACTCCCATTCCTCAAACTGGCCGTCAACGGTGATTGTTTTCGGTCCGCTGCTGGTCGGCTGCGGTCGAACCCCTTTAAATCGCCGGATATTGGCGACCATTTGATAATAATAGTTATCCCCATGGCCGCCTTCCATCGGCTCGACATCCCGGCTGTATTCTTGATTGTATTGGTCCACAAATACGGCGTCCGGGTAATAGGTATCTTTTCCGGTATAGCCTGCCCATTCGGTAAAGCGTCCCGCCACCCACTCATTCCAGCCGGTGATAAAGATGAACGGCGGGTCGAGCTGCAAAGCCCGGTCCCACTGTTCCTGGAAATTGTAACCGTGGAGTACCGCATCGGGGGCCGGGTCTATTTTGCCGTTGTGTCGGCTGCGCCCATACGCCCCGTCTTTGTGGCTCATCGGCCCCAGTTTTTCATGGACGGCGTTTTGTGCAACGCCGACAGTCACCTGTTCAATTTGTTCGGGTTTGCTCCCATAAAAGGCATGCTGCGGAAAAACCTCCAGCCATCCCCATTGATTCGGCCCCGAAGGTCCGTCAAAATAGGTAGGCATGGGTTTGCGGAAGGTAAAGAAAGCCTTCATTTCGGGGTTTTTGAGGTAGGCCGGGTCGGCTAAAATCAGCGGCTTCCCTTTCCACTGAAACCACAGCGACTGGTATAATCCCGGTTCATATAAATCCCGATAGACCTGCTCCACGACCGTCGTCGGGTCACCGAACGGACAGATAAAGGCGATTTGCGGCACAATATTGCCCTCTTTTTGCATTTGGGTAAAGACTTCGCAAAGGGCCATATACGATTCCTTGAAGGTAAACGGCGGATTGGTGGTATCGAAAAGGACCACATCCACCCCCGCATCGGTCAGCATCGCAGCGTGTTTTCGCAGGACAAACGGATCCGTCGAAATATAATACCCCAGTTCGGGTTTGCCCCAGTGGTGCGGTGCGTGAAATGGGCCGAATTGTGGACGATTCGGGTCGGCTGCGATAATTTGGGTATTGTCGTAAGGGCCTTGTTTGCTGTGCATGGTGTGCCAGGTCCAGTAAAAAATACCCACCCATTTGTGGGATTTGGGCTGGCCGACCTGTTCATAATCCGGCAAGGTTCTCCCGAGATTGTCGGTTGCCGTCCAGGTATCCGAATACAGGTCCTGTGCNNGGGCTGATTTTACACATCAGGCCAAGCAAAATGATGAGAAATAATGACGGTTTTCGGGTCAAACTGGAGGATTTTCTGTCATTCATTCTATTTGCCTCATTTGTTTTGTCTGGGGTCAGGGTCTGTCGGCTGACAGGTTTTTGTATTCTATCTAAGTTACGCTGTTTCAAGAACTTGTCAACAGTACTGTAATAGATTCTTATCGCGTTTAAAATGTTACACCGTAATTTATTTGATGATTTTACTGGCTGCTGATGTCGGAGAAAAGCCTTGGGATAAGGTATTCGGTATGTCTAAATCGGGTGCGAAAAAGTCTGTTTTTTGGTTTGCGATTACACGGGGTTCTTCTTATAATTTTCGCTGTTTGGAACAAATGAAAACCCCTGTTTAAAAAGAGAGGCGTAAAATGAGAAAACAAATTCCCCTGCTGTGTCTCGTGTTATTGCTGTTCGCCTGTGCAATCCTGTTTTCCGGCTGTTCCAAGAAGCCCGAAACCATCGAACTGACGTATAGTGTTTTCTTCCCTCCGACCCACATTCAGTGTAAAACCGCCGAAGCCTGGGCCAAAGAAATCGAAACCCGCACCCAGGGGAAAGTTAAAATCACGATATTCTCGGCTGGTTCACTGACCAAAGCCCCTCAGTGCTATGAAGGCGTGGTCAGCGGCATCTCGGATATCGGCATGAGCTGCTTTGCCTATACCCGCGGACGTTTCCCGCTGCTGGAAGGCCTGGATCTGCCGCTGGGCTATCCCAATGGCATGGCGGCCAGTACGATTGCCACCGAATTGGCGATGAAATATCAGCCGCAGGAAATTGCCGATACGCATCTGTTTTATATTCACGCCCACGGCCCGGGGATTCTGGCCTCCAAGAAACCGGTTGCTAAACTGGAAGACCTCAAGGGTCTCAAAGTGCGCGCCACAGGGCTTGCCACCAAAATCGTCGAATGTCTGGGCGGCAATCCCGTCGGCATGAGCCAGCCGGAAACCTACGAAGCCCTCCAGAAAGGGGTGGTCGAAGCAACCCTCTGCCCGGTCGAGACCCTCAAGGGCTGGAAGCAGGGTGAGGTCATCAGCTCCGTGACCGATTCGTCGGTCATCGGTTATACGACGGCCATGTTTGTCGTGATGAACAAGCAAAAATGGGAACAACTGCCCGCCGATATCCAGCAGGTCTTCACCGATGTCAGCAAAGAATGGGTTGCCAAACATGGTCAGGCCTGGGACGAAGCCGACAAAGAAGGCTGGGAGTTTATCAAGGGACTGAATAAACAGGTTCTTACTCTGGACGATGCCGAAAAACAGAAATGGGTCGATGCCGTCAAACCGGTTCTGGACAACTATGTCACCGAAGCCCAGGGCAAGAATCTGCCCGGCAAGGAGTTTCTGGACGATATTCAGACCAGACTGAAATCAGCTCAATAAAAGAATCAGGATGGTTGCTGTGTTGATTTCAGTGTATGAAAAAATAGTGTACTTCATCGTTCGACTTCTGGCGATTACGGCGGCAATAGCTGTCATGGCCATGATTGGCATAACCCTGGTCGATGTGGTTCTGCGGCTTTTTCGCCATCCGTTTTTAGGCGCTTATGATATGGTTCAGATTGCCACGATGATTGCTATCGCCGGGGCCCTGCCTTATACCACGGCGGTCAAAGGCCATGTTGCAATTGAATTCCTGTATCACCGACTGTCTCGCACCGGGCGAGCCGTCCTGAACACCTTTGTCCGGCTGGTGGGAATCGGCTTGTTTGGATTTGCCGCCTATGAGTTCATCTTTTACGGGTTTGCCCTGCGAAAGGTAGGCCAGGTGACCCCAACCATGCAG
>DLFY01000297.1:0-208 GCA_002482415.1 Phycisphaerales bacterium UBA7708 | reverse complement strand
CCCTGGATGCTGGCCTTTTCCTTTGCGGTAGTGGTTCTGGTCTATATCTATGAGTTTTTGCGTCCCGGCAAGGAGATGATGAAGTTATGAGTCCCACCATGGTTGGTATTGCAGGCTGTGCGGCACTGCTGGTGCTTTTATTAAGCAATATGCCCGTTGGTTTAGTGATGGCCGTAGTCGGCGTGGTCGGCTTTGCGGTGGTGCGGAG
>DLFY01000153.1:3016-5452 GCA_002482415.1 Phycisphaerales bacterium UBA7708 | reverse complement strand
ATTTGAGATTTCAGAATAAAATGAAACCACAGATTTCATAGATTACACGGATTTAGGATATAAAGAGAAAATTCTAAATTCGAAACAGATTGGGAAAGTTCGTAGTTCGTGGTTCGGAGAAGATTTGATAAAAAGATAATTGGGATTTTTTTTGGGGGGGGGGTAAGCCTCAGTTTTTTTTGACAAACGGGATTAAATTAGGTATAATATAAGCCACTTTTGCGGGATTATATCTAAGGGCGGTTTTTTAGTGTTTTGGGTATGATCTTATTAATGAAGGAAGTATCTTATAGCAGGAGGGTATGTCAATGGGTGGCCGAAGTATTGGAATTTTTGTTTTATCAGCAATTTTCACTTTATCTGTCAGTTCTGTGGCCGGGACTTATGGAGGGGGAAACGGTACCCAGGCCGATCCCTATCAAATCCGGACGCCGGAGCAGATGAATACGATTGGGGTGAATTCTGCGGACTGGGGTAAACATTTCAAGCTGATGAATGACATCGACATGTCTGCTTACACGGGTACACAATACAATATCATNNCAGACGACTCCATTCAGCGGTTCCTTTGATGGCAATCAGTACGTTATCCATAATTTGACTTATGTGACCAGTGAGGCGGTTGAGTATGCTGGGATATTTGGGTATCTATCCGGGGCAACAATCAAGAATCTTAGTGTCGACAATGTCTTCCTGTCTTCGGGCGGCAGGTATGTCGGCGGAGTGGCCGGACTGAATCAGGGATTGATTATGGCCTGCCATGTGTCTGGTTCGGTCAGTGGATCCATGCAATATTCATATATCGGCGGTATGGCGGGGTGTAATTACGGTACCATGACCCATTGCCATGCGAGCAGTTCGGTCAGCGGTGATTATAATCTGGGCGGGCTGGTTGGCCTGAATCATCGCGGCATCCTGGCCGATTGCTATGCCACGGGAGCTGTCAGCGGAGCAGCTTATAACGCAGGCGGTTTAGTTGGCGAAAACAGCAGGGGATCTCTTATTGCCTGCTATGCGAGCGGTCCTGTCAGCGGGAACAGCAGTTCGGGGTCTTCGGCAGGGGGATTAGCTGCAAAAAATACGAAAGGCACCATCGCTGCCTGCTATGCGAGCGGCTCAGTCAGCGGAGCAGGTTACTATGTTGGCGGCCTGGTGGGGAATAATGATTCAGGCATGATTACCTCCTGTTATGCTGTCGGTTTTGTCAGCGGTTCTTATTCCCCCGGCGGCCTGGTGGGCGTTACTCAATCGGGATTCGTAACCTATAGTTTTTGGGATGTCCAGACCAGTGGTCAAACGATGAGTGACGGCGGCAGCGGCAGAACGACCGCCGAATTGCAGACGATGGCAACCTTTGTCAATGACGGGTGGGATTTTGTTGATGAAAGTGCTTGTGGTCTGAATGACTATTGGCAGATGACAGACCATGATTACCCCCGTCTTGCAGGTGTCAACTGGACGCTGGCGGGAGAGGGGACATTGGGCAATCCATACATTGTTGCCAATCCGGCTGATTTGGGTAAAGTCTGGTCACGGCCGTCGAGCTATTATTGGCTGGGCAGTCCTTTGGATTTAAGCGGCATATCCTGGTCGTATTCGGTCGTTCCGGCGTTTGCCGGGGTTTTTGATGGCCGGGGATTTTCAATTTCCAATCTTACGGTCATTCGAAACTGGAGTGACTATATTGGTCTTTTCGGCCGACTTTTTAAAGGCAGTGAAGTGCAGAATCTGGGTACAGAAAATGTCACTATGAGGGGTTCAGGATTTGTCGGCGGTCTTGCTGGAGAAAATTATTCAGGTACTATCAGAGCCTGTCACACGACGGGTTCGGTCCAGGGGGAAGTTTATGCCGGCGGATTGCTGGGGATGGCGGATTACAGCACGATCACATCCTGTTATCATAGTGGTTCAGTTCGTGGTGTTGTTGTCGGGGGCCTGGTCGGGTATAGTTCTTACAGTACAATTACCGGCTGTTATGCAGCAGGGGCAGTGAATGGACAAGATGAATCCATCGGCGGGCTGGTGGGCGAAATCAGTCATGGTTCAATCACTTCCAGCTATGCCGCCTGTTCGGTTGCAGGGACAGGAGAGTACTCCTGTGCCGGGGGGATAGTGGGGGCTACTTATGATGGTACTGTCACGAATTGTTACAATTCCGGTTCGGTCAATAATATCGGGGATTATTCCAATACCGGAGGTTTAGCAGGGGCCAGTTACGACAGTACAATCAAAACCAGTTACAGCAGTGGTTTTGTCAGCGGGACGGGGTCCTATTCCGATACCGGCGGGCTGATAGGAACCCGGTCGTATGGTACAATCTCTGCATGCTTTTGGGATAAGGAGGCCAGCGGTCAAAACACCAGCGCGGGCGGAACAGGAAAGACGACGGTTCAGATGAAAACGCAGACGACGTTTACTGCCGCCGGATGGGATTTC
>DLFY01000153.1:1939-2993 GCA_002482415.1 Phycisphaerales bacterium UBA7708 | reverse complement strand
GGATGCGGCGGATTGGTGGAAGCCGAATCAAGATTATCCGCGTTTAGCGTGGGAGCACTATGCCGGAGGCAGCGGGACGGCGGGAGATCCTTTTCAAATCCGGACACCGCAGCATTTCAATACCATCGGCGCCAATCCGGATGACTGGTATAAGCATTTCAAACTGGTGGCGGATATTGATATGTCTGCATATAGCGGAACTCAATATAACATGATTGGCAATTTGACTGCGGCGTTTAGCGGCACCTTCGATGGAAATGGATATGCCATTCGCAACCTGACCTATGCGACTTCTGAAGCCGTTGATTATGTCGGTGTTTTTGGGTACCTCTTTGGTGCTGCCATCAAGAATCTGGATGTCGAAAATGTTATGATTTCAACCGGCNNGCGGGTGCGAGCATGAATGCATCCTCAATCAGCTATTGCTCTGTGACCGGTTCAGTCCGTGGAGCAGGGCGCAGTGTTGGCGGCCTGGTGGGGTGGAATGCTTCTCCGCTGACTCACTGTTGTTCAGCCAGTTCGGTCCATGGATCCGACATTTATGCCGGGGGGCTGGTCGGGGTTAATTATAATACCATTGCTAATTGTTTTGCGACGGGTTCAGTTTGTGGAGCAAGCCAATATGTCGGTGGATTAGCCGGATACAGTGGGCAAGGTACCATACGCAACTGTTTTGCAACGGGTTCAGTATGCGGGATGGATATCGTTGGCGGATTTGTGGGGCTGAATGGTTCTGGGTTAATCCACTGCTATGCAACGGGTTCGGTCAGTGGAACAGGAGCTAATCTCGGCGGCCTGGTGGGGCTGAATACGTCTGCATTAACCAACTGCTTCTGGGACGTCCAGTCCAGCGGCACAAGCGATGGGGTGGGGAATGTCAATCCTGATCCTGCCGGGGCGACAGGTCAAACGACGAAGGACATGAAAACACGTTCACTATTTATCCTTTCGGGATGGGATTTTGCAGATGAGGCGGGTAATGGGGTTAATGATTACTGGCGGATGTGTGGGGATGGGGCGGATTATCCGCGGCTGAGCTGGGAGTTTGGACGGG
>DLFY01000153.1:411-1841 GCA_002482415.1 Phycisphaerales bacterium UBA7708 | reverse complement strand
GAGGTGCTGGCGGAAGGGTGGATTGGGAATTGAGAATAGTTCATGGTTCGGAGTTCATGGACAATTTGAGATTTGAGAAAATGGAACCGCTGATTTCGCAGATTGCACGAATTAGGGATACAAAGGGGGCCGAGGGGCTATATTTGTCATCGGGTTGCCGCAAATGGGGGGAACAGGCAGGTTTGCCGCACAATCCGGCGGAAAGCGGCGGTTTTGCCGGGGTATTTGGCGGGGCAGGGGCGTTTTGCGGGGGGATTGAAAAAACGCAAAAATACGATGACGAGCGTTTGCCGATGAAAAAGGTGAGTTTTGTTGGTTGTGTAAATGCTTATCTATCAGCAGTTTATGATTGAAGTGAAATTTTTAATAAATTTTTGCAAAAAAGCCCTTGACGAAAAGTCTATTCTGAGTAAACTTAGTCTTCTCGTTAGCGGTAACAGAGCTGACGGGTGGGTGAGAAAAGTAATGACGTCCCGCGAAACACTGCAAGGGAGTGGTTTCGCAAGGCCGGCACGAAAGTGACCGGCAGAAGAAATAAAGGACGATTTTCGGATTGAAAAAAATCCTGAAAAAAATGAAATTTTTATCTTGACTGCTCGGCGGTGAGTAAGTAAACTCCCGAACTCTCAGCAATGTCGCTGACCCGCAAGAGCAGCGACATTTTTTGTTGCTCTTTGAACAAGTGGATAGATGGTTGAGTCTTGAGAGCCGACTGGTCAGTATGACAGCGGTGTTCGAGTCAGATACGGCTGTATGGTCGGGCTCGTAGCTCAGCTGGTGAGAGCGCACGCCTGATAAGCGTGAGGTCGGAAGTTCGAATCTTCCCGGGCCCATTTACGAATGGCGGTTGCGTGACGAGGCAGACGGCAGTTTGCAGCGTGCAATCGCACAAGGCTCGGGGACGTAGCTCAGTTGGGAGAGCGCCGGCTTTGCAAGCCAGAGGTCGTGGGTCCGAATCCCATCGTCTCCATTGTAATCCATTTAATAGTTTGATCTTTCAGTTCCGGATTCGTCCGGGCTTTAAAGATAGTGTTCTTTGACAAGTGAATAGCGGATGCGATCGTGGGATGTGAGATGACAATATTGATCAGCATCATTGTCATAACTTCACAAACTACAATAAGCGCTTATTATTATTTTTTTTGCCAAACCTATGCACAACAGACAACTTTGTCTGTTAGCGGCGACCAGTCAATCTTCGATTGATATGGTCAAGTTACTAAGGGTGTATGGGGAATGTCTAGGTGTCGAGAGGCGACGAAGGACGTGGTAGACTGCGAAAAGCCCGGGGCAGGTGTCAAACAACCGATAATCCCGGGATGTCCGAATGGGGAAACCCGTCGGGAACGGGCAACCGATTCCCGTCATCCACGGATGAATGTATAGTCCGTGAGAAGCGAACGCAGGGAACTGAAACATCTAAGTACCTG
>DLFY01000153.1:0-362 GCA_002482415.1 Phycisphaerales bacterium UBA7708 | reverse complement strand
AAGCAGGATAACGACCAGTGGAACGATCTGGAAAGTTCGACCATAGAAGGTGATAGTCCTGTACGCGAAAGTTGAAGTCCTGTGTGACGTACCAGAGTAGCACGGAGCTCGTGAAACTCCGTGCGAAGCCGGGGGGCCCACCCTCCAAGGCTAAGNNTGAACCAGTAAGGCGACTGAACGATGAAAAGTACCCCTACTAGGGGAGTTAAAAGTACCTGAAACCATACACTTACAAGCTGTGGAAGGCCTATATCAGCTTCGGCTGAAATGGCTGCCCGCGTGCCTTTTGCATAATGAGCCGGCGAGTTATCCTTTGTGGCAAGGTTAAGCACTTCAAGTGCGGAGCCGTAGCGAAAGCGAGT
>DLFY01000257.1 GCA_002482415.1 Phycisphaerales bacterium UBA7708 | reverse complement strand
ACCTTCAGATATTGCAAAGCAGCAATCCCAATTTGACTATCTCATTGAATCCGGTCATAACCTGGGAGGAATACCAGGTAAAGAATTTGTACCGTCAGGCCGTGTTGTATGGTGATGCAGATGCTCAGATGAGCATCTTTCGCAGATATTATGATATGTTTTATTTATTGGAAAAGAAGCTTTATTCTGAAGAGCAGTATAAGAAGATGTTGTCTCGGCCGGATCCGCTGCAAAAATCCTATGATCCGATTGAACTGCTCAAATGGTCTTATATCATACTGCATCCGAGGAAATCTGTGCAGGAGGTTGAACAGTTAAAAACATACATTCCCAGTGCAAATGAGGCTAAAGAAGTCCTCGAAAAAAGATTATATGTCGGCGAAATCGCCGAAGCCCGCCGAAGGGCGGAACTGACTTTGTCTCTCATAAACGATTATAAACTCACTCACACGAGCAAGTATGAATACTTGCCTATCTATCAAGTTAAATTTTCTTTTATTGATGCGGTTGATTAGTCGGTAAAATGCCCCATGCCTATGCGGATTCTTGTATATAAACAGAAGTGATAGGACGCAGAGAGCGTAAAATGAAAACAATTAAAATTTGCTTAATCGCTATTGTTCTGATGGTTTTCGTAATTATGGGATTTCGTTTCTTCTTTATAAGAGGTCCGCGATCTTTGGAATCAATAACAGCAAGTCAACTGCTAAGCTTGGTAAACGATATGCACATCGTATTAGTTAGATCTGGGAAACAACATCCAATTACTATAAATGATGTCATTGAGATGTATCGACAAAATGGGCGACAAGTTAACAATGAACTAACGGAAGATGGACAATCTGTAATAGATGCGTGGGGAACCCCGATTGTCATAGAGTTCAAGGAGCCCAGTATTTATAAGTTTATGAGTTATGGAGCGAATAAAAAGGACGATAAAGGCAAAGGAGATGATATTCTGGTTGTTTACAACTTGTTGCCTCATGATTTTACATTGATAGAACAAAAGGGGATTAAATAACCAGAAACGGCCGGGTTAATCTGTCTGATTATGCCATTTTCGCCTCGACTTGGCTGAAGTAAGGCAATCCCGGATAAAACGGGCCTTTTTTATTTTGGGGGTNNATAATAGACCGCCAACGGAGACCAGACGATGCAGGAAAAGATAAAACAAGGTCGTGATTTCCTGAAAGCGGAATTGTGGGGCAGCGCCGATGCGATTGTTCCTGACCAGCAGCTCGGCAAGCCCTGTCCGCCGGTGGAAAAACCATTCGACCCGCAGGCAAAGCGAATACAACTTCCTTTGCCCAGGGATGTTACATCCAAAGCGACGGTTGCCGAGGTCATCGGTCAGCGCCGCAGCCGCCGCAAATTCAGCACCGCCCCGATGACGCTCGCTGAAGTTGCCTATCTCTGCTGGGCCGCACAGGGTGTCCAGAAAGTCTTCGGAAAGGGCGAAGCCCTGTTCCGCACGGTTCCCTCGGCCGGCGCCCGCCATGCCCTCGAACTGTATCTGGCCGTCGGTCATGTGGACGGATTAGCCGCAGGGCTCTATCGGTATTTGGGTGTCGAGCACGAACTCTTGTTAGTCCGGCCGGATTCAAACATCATGTCCAGTGTTGCCGCGGCCTGTTGCGGACAGGCCTGGATGAGCCGGGCGGCGGTCAACTTCATCTTTACCGCGATCCCGTACCGTATGGAATGGCGATACAGTACCGCCGCGGGCAAGCTGATCGCCCTCGACGCCGGACACGCCTGCCAGAATCTGTGCATGGCCGCCGAATCCATCGATGTGGGTGCCTGTGCGGTCGCGGCCTATCTCCAGCAGCCGCTGGACGACCTGCTGGGTATTGATGGTCGAGAGGAATTTGCAATCTGCCTGGCCTCGGTCGGAAAAAAGTAATGAACCAAATCCATACTGAATTATCGCGATAAAATGGAATCAGAGAAATAGCCCCGGCCTTTGGCCAAACGTAATATAAGGAACAACATTGATGACAGAAAAAGAGAAAATGCTCAACGGCAAGCTGTATAACTCCTTCGATCCCCAACTGTTAAAAGAGCGCCAATACGCAAAGGAGCTGTTGTTTGATTATAATGCGTTGCGGCCCAATGAGATAGAAAAACGCAACGATATGCTCAGGACGCTGCTGGGCAAAACCGGCAAGACGTTTTTCATCGAGCCGCCTTTCCGCTGCGATTACGGGTACAACATCTCCCTCGGCGAGAACTTCTATGCCAATTACAACTGGATAGTCCTGGATTGTGCCCCCGTGACCATCGGCGATAATGTCCTGATTGCCCCCGGCGTCGGTTTTTATACTGCCGGCCATCCCATCGATTGCGATGTGAGAAATTCCGGCCTCGAATACGCGTTCCCGATTGCCATCGGCAATAATGTCTGGATCGGCGGCAACGTGGTCGTCAACCCCGGTGTGACCATCGGCGACAACACCGTCATTGGCGCCGGCAGCATCGTCACCAGGGATATCCCATCCAATGTGGTTGCAGTCGGCAATCCCTGCCGGGTTCTGCGGCAGATTACCGACGAGGATAAGCAGTACTATTTCAAAAAACTCAGAATCGAATCGCAATAATAATGCCATAAACGATATTATGATCTATCTGAACTTTTATCAGGAGAACCGATTATGCCAACGATCCATACCCCATGCAAAAACCACGACCAGCATCTGTGCAAACTGACCAGTGACGGCCTGCACAAATCCGACCCGAAAAAATACCACCAGCTCGTGCAGAATCCCGAATATGTCTGCAAAAGCTGCGGCCGGGTCGCGGCCAGCAAGGAAAGCCTCTGCACCCCGGTCAAACTCGGCACCTTCGAGGATTAATCTGCCGGCCACAACCACAATCCGGGAATGCTGACATTTTTATAAAAAAGCGGTCAAAATCAGCCGCGATGTCTATATTCTTATATACGGATTGTCGCTGGGAATGCACATATAGTGAGGATGAACCTATGCAGGCGGATAAGGTGTTATGTCGTGCGGGAAGATGGATAGGCCTGGCCGTGTTTGGAATGATGTATGCGGTCGTTCCGGTATTGGCCGACGAGGCAGCAAAGACGGAATGGAAATTCGACTTCGGTTCCGGCCCGACAGCCGCCGGTTATGTGCAGGTTGTGCCGACGAATATCTATACTGCCCAGGCCGGTTATGGTTTTGAGGGCGATACGGTGGTCGTCTCCCCCGATTCGAGCGGCAAGGATGCTCTGACGGGCGATTACTGCACCGCTGATAAGCCGTTCCTGTTTTCGGTGGCGGTGCCGGAGGGCAATTATCGCGTCACAGTGACGCTCGGTGCCGAGGATATTGCAACCGATACCACCATCAAGGCCGAATCGCGACGCCTGATGGTTGAACAGACACAAACCAAGCCCGGCGAATTGATCCGCCGGACCTTTACGGTCAATATCCGCAATAGTCAGATAACCGGCGGTGAACAGGTGCATATTAATGACAGGGAAAGGGGGGCCTTCCACTGGGATGACCGGCTAACGCTCGAATTCAATGGCAGGCGGCCCTGTGTCTGTGCCGTTGAAATGAAAAAAGTCAATGATGCGATTACCGTGTTTCTGGCCGGCGATTCGACCGTCACCGACCAGACCAAAGAACCCTGGGCCTCGTGGGGCCAGATGCTGACGCGGTTTTTCAAGCCCGAGGTCGCCATTGCCAATCATGCCGAGTCCGGCCGGCGGCTCAATTCATTCATGAGTGAAAAGCGGCTCGATAAAATCCTCAGCCAGATCAAAAAAGGCGACTACCTGTTCATCCAGTTTGCCCACAACGACATGAAGCAGGGCACACCGGAGGAAGTAAAGTATCAGGATTCGCTCAAGCATTTCATCAATGAAGCCCGCAGCCGCGGTGCCCATCCGGTTCTGGTGACTTCCATGCACCGCAGGAGGTTTGATGAGCAGGGCAAGGTCGTGGATACGCTGGCGGGATTTCCCGAAGCCATGCGTCAGGTCGCCAAAGACGAAAATGTGCCGCTGATTGACCTCAACGCCATGAGCAAAATATTCTATGAGGCCATGGGGCCGGATGGCTCCGCCAAAGCCTTCCAGGATGGCACGCATCACAACAATTACGGTGCCTGCGAACTGGCCAAATGTGTCGTCGAGGGTATTAGGGCCAATGTTCCCGAACTGGCTAAGCATCTGACCGACGACACCCCTGCATTTGACCCCGCCAAACCCGACCCGGTCGAGTCGATCAGTATTCCCGCCAGCCTTGCGACAGACACGGTCAAGCCGGAGGGAAGCTGAGTGGGATTTTCGGTTGACGATTGCGGATTGTCGATTGGAAAACAATTTGAACTGAATCGGCAATCGGCGATTAATCCAGAGCAGTCATTGTCCCTGAACAAAATCAAATTAAGGAGACGATACGATGATGATTGATTATGTAACGCTGATGCTGATCAATATGACCGCAGGCTTGGTCACGCTGGCTTTCTTTTTGTGGCAGGGGATTGACAGCACCGACCGGGCGAAGTGGGCGCCGGCGTTTTCGATTCCCGGAGTCATTGCTGTTGTATGCGGTTTCGCGATGACCTTTACCTGGCCGCTGCCGGCACCGTACAGTATGCTCTTTGGCGAAATGTCGGTACTGCTGGGGATACTATTTATTGCTGCGGCCTGGGCGCTGGCCAAAGGCTGGAGCCTGCTGCCGCTGGGAATCTATGCGTTCTTTGCCGGTTCTTCCGCCATCCTGCTGGGGGTCCGGCTGATAACCCTGTCACTGACCAAAAGCCCCGCCCTGTCCGGCACAGGCTTCATTCTGACCGGCCTTGCCGGCGTCTTTGCGGGCCTGGCGCTCTGGCAATACAAAGTCAAACTGCTCCGTGCCGCCGGAGCTGCTGTCTTATTGGCCGCCGCCGCCATCTGGGCGCTGACAGCGTATCTGGCCTATTGGTCCCACATGCTGGTCAAGCCCTGAACAGGCAGTCAGTCATGGGCAAGACTATCGCGGAGGATGGGCTATTATATCGAACTAAGGCTCTTGAGCACACTGCGAAAACGACTGACGGATTCGATGGTGAACCTGGCACGGGTCGGGCCGGGGCCGATTTTGATGGTGAACAATCGGGTCTGGGCAGCGTGAAACATATCTTCGTCAGTATAATCATCCCCGGCAGCCAAAACAAAAGGCCATGCCTCCGAGGCGAGCCATTTTGAAACTGCATTCCCTTTGTGAATGGCGATATTTTTGATCTCAAGAATCTTGCTGCCGTCAAATATCCCCAGGCCGAGATTGGCCGTCAGATTGCGCAGAGCATCCTTGATTTCCTGGCTGCGAACCAGGGCCAGGGCCGGATCTGTGCGGCGAAAATGCCAGACCAGCGAAAAATCCTTTTCTTCCACGGAGGATCCCGGCGTCCGGTCGGAATAGATTTCCAGAATCGGCCTGATTTGCTTTTTCCAGGCGGTCGCAGGCGGGGCATTGCAGGTCCACTGTCCGCCGCTGTCGCGATGCCATGCCCCGTGTTCGGCAATCAATGACAGTTTCAGTTTCCCCAGCCATTGTTCCAGAGTCTGCCGATCGCGTCCGCTGATAATCACGACGCGATTATTCTTCGGCCGTGTCAGCCTGTTCAGCAGCGTCAGTAATTCCCCGTCCGGCTTTGCCTGCTCGGGACGACTGGCAAACGGTGACAGCGTTCCGTCATAATCCAGCAGAAGCAGCCGTCGTTTGGCCGACCGATAGCGACCCATCAGAAGTCGCTGAATCCGCGGACTGAATTTGTGCGAGCGAACGGTTTTTTGCTTTTCCTTGACGGCCCCGAGACTCTCCAGAAAATCTCTGGCCCACCGGCGCACCGTATAGCGGCTCAGGCGATTCTGCATCAGCCGGTTGCGCCGTTCCTGTTCGGCTTCCGGCATCTCGATGGCTTCCCGAATTGCCGCGGCGATGGCCTGTTTATCATTGGCGTTAACTATCAGGGCTTCCGGCAGTTCGCTGGCAGCCCCCGCCATCTCGCTTAAAATCAGGACCCCTTTGCCGTCACTGGAGGACGCGATATATTCCTTGGCAATCAGATTCATCCCGTCACGCAGCGGGGTAATCAGTGCGACATCACTGACCGCATACAGTGCCGTCAGCCGCTCAAAGGACAGTGAGCGGTACATGTACCAGATCGGCACCCAGCCGATGGTGGCGTGTCTGCCGTTAATCCGCCCGACAAGCTGGTCCACGCGATTGCGGAGTTTTTCGTAGTGTTCCACCCCCGTCCGTGAGGGCACCGCCAGCATAATCATCACCACCTTGCGGGCATATTGCGGATTATCGGCCAGGAACAAATCATACGCCTCCAGCCGCTGGAGAATACCTTTGGTATAATCAAGCCGATCCACCGAAAGAATCACCTTGCGCCGATGCGTCTTGGCCCGAAACGAACGCACATACTGGTTGACCTTGGGGCTTTGCACCGCCCGGGCATAACGCGGATAATCAATCCCCATCGGGAAGGCATCCGCCTGAATCTGCCGGGAACCGAGTTGAATCTGCCCCATGGTGTTATCCAAGCCGGCCAGGCGGCTGACACTGCTCAGAAAATGCCGCACATAATCATAGGTATGAAAACCAATCAGATCCGCCCCCAGCAGGCCGTCAAGAATTTGTTTCCGCCAGGGCAGCAGTCGAAATACCTCAAACGACGGAAATGGGATATGCAGAAAAAAACCTGTTGACAAATGCGGAAATTTTTCGCGCAGCAATCCCGGCAGCAGCAGCAGTTGATAATCATGAACCCAAACCGTATCATCAGGCCGGATGACTTTGGCCGCCGCCTCCAGAAAAAGCTGACTGACCCGGCAGTAGGCCTGCCAGTAGCTCTGTTCATAGATGGTAAACAACTGAAAATAGTGAAACAGCGGCCACAGTGTCTTGTTGCTGAATCCTTCATAATAATCCTGCACGTCCTGGGCCGACAGATGAACCGGAATGCAGTTCATGGCCTGTAATTGCGATTGAATGCTCTTGCGATCCGTCGCGCTGAGGCTGTCCCGGGGCACACCCGGCCAGCCGATCCAGATGCAATCACTGGATTTGCGATACGATGCAAGACCGGTTGCCAGCCCTCCCACGCTGGGTTGAAGACGAATGTTGTCTTTATCTCGAACCACGTTGACCGGCAGGCGATTGGATAGGATAATTAATCGACTCATAATATAAAATTATCCTCATCCGGCCGGCAATTGCAAGACCTTTTCGAAAAGACAAATCCGCTCCAAAAAGCGAGGATGTCTGCAAAGCCGTACAAAATCTGCGATATGTGATGTCGTGCTTGTATCAATAGGAAATCACATAGCGGCCCGCACCCTGAAGTCCCAGCGTCATCGTCAGTAAACCGTCCTTTATCGTATAACCAATCTTGCCCATGTCATTCTGTGTCCCGGCCGCAAGCGCCCGGACTTCGATTTTGTCTGTCGCAGCATTGGGAGCCAGCGCCTTGAGATTCAACCGGACGTTGAAGGCCTTATCCCGCGGATAGGGAAATACCGTCAACGCATTTTTATCTTTCTGAATCTTGACCGAGCCATCCGTTGCCACGGTGCCCAAATCAATCCATGTGCCCGCCGGATTCATGTGAGCTTTAAAGTCCGCCCGTGCCGTTTCATCGCGTTTGAACTCCTCGCTGCAATCGGCCACGGTAATATTTTTGATCTTGCCTTCTTCTCGCTGCAATTGCAGCCGCCCCAGTACAATCCGCGTCCCATCCGCCGTCGGCCCCGACAGCGTCAGCCGCCCGCCTTTATTGAACAGGCCCATCGTCAGATCGTATGTATCATATCCATTCGTGGGCACCTTGATCTCATACGGCCCGTCCAGTACGGTTTCGCCGGGCTTCCATTGGCTGGTCGGCCTGGCCAGCCCGTGATCCTGCTGAAATTCAATGTGCTCGCCCTGCTGACTCTGTGCATTGACAAAATGCACAAAACAGGAATAATCCGCAACGACGGTCTCATTAACCTGCCAGGCATACAGGACGCGAATCCTGTTGTCACCCAGATACTCCATCTTTTCCAGCCGCGGCGTAATCGCCCTGGCCGCTCGCAAATACGGCATATTGAATGACGTTCGCGCATCGATAAACACATACTCCGGACACGCAACATAATCGGCAAACTTGCCATCCCGCAGGACCATGCACGCCTCAATATCAGGCCCCAGTGCCAGAAATCCCCACTGCGGCAGGACACGCCCTTCGACCGTCCATGGCGTCTCGTTCCAGTTGACCCACACGGTCAGCCCGCTGTCGTACTTAATCCGCTGTCGCCCGCGCTGCCCGACAGCCAGTGCCACCGATGCCGATACATACTTCCCGTCGATATCATAGCTGATCTCGGTCGCTTTGGCCGTTCCATACAATGCCTGCACCGCGTGCATGACATGGTGTTCCTTAGCCACCCACTGCACATTATCCACCTGGGCATTGCCGATAAATCCCGCGTGTCCGTAGGCAATCTCCTGCGCACGGTACTGGTCCACCTGCTTGACCGCTCCGGCATCCCTGCCCCATCGCATCCCGTACGCCGCATCAAACCACCGCTCATAATACCCCATGCCGTGATTGACCATCTGCGGATGAATCTTGAGCAAATCAAAATCCAGGCATGGCTGATGTCCCTGCCCGCCGGCCACCTGGGCCTCGACGCCGTCGCACCGGCCCGCCCAATAAAAATGATTGGCCCCCTCGCCGAACAACGGCCCTTCGTGCGTATCCCGCATATACTGGAACAGCTCCGTATCGTACTTGACCTTGGCCAGCGCCATCGCCGCCATCGGCTGGCCCGCCTCATGATCCAACTGATGCCACGGCGGCACACATGTATGCACATCCAGATACGCCGCGTTGGTCTTGAATCGTTTGTGAATCTCCGGCGCGTTCTGTTTGGCAAATTCCATCGCCATGTTGCACTTGAGGCCGAAGCTCTGCACCTTGGTCCCTTCGTTGTACCACGCCGGTGATGGCGTCCCATCCGCACGGAGCACACGCGCCGAATCCCGATACGAGGGCGCATCGGGGTACAGGTCGATATAGTTTTCATGCAGCGACCACGTATAGCCGCAGGCATTGGCTGCCTTGCCGAATTCGCTCATCCCCTCGTCGCCGCCGAAGTCCGGATTGGCCGGCAGATGGTCGGGCAGCTTGACATCGTACCCATACCGCTGCCAGACATGCGAGATGATCGCCAGATGATCCACGCCGTTGTCTTTCAATGTCCGTAAAAGTTCTGCATCGCCCTGATACGTTCCCTTGTGATGCCCCCAGATATCCAGCATCACCAGCGGCCCAAGCTGCCGCAGATAGGGTGACGGCGGATGCGGGATATTCGGCAGCACCTCACCCACATGCGGTGATACGGCTACATACCCGCTTTCGACCAGTGTATTATAGGTGCCGTCAGTCTTTGCTTCGTAGCGGGCCTCGCCTTCCGGGCAGGCCGACGCATGAGACACCGTCCAGTCCAGATACCGGAAGACATACACCTGATTGGCCGGCAGATACGTCACCATGCCCCCCGTCGGATTGGCCGAAAGATACGGAATCCCGAACAATTTCCGCAGCGGCGCCCCGCAGACCTGCCCCAGTGACAGCCCCGCCAGCACGGGCCGGTCGCACCTGGCCTCGACCGTCAGCGCCTTGCCGACGATGCCGAACCGCCATTGCACCTGAAACGCAACACTTTCTATCTCGTAATTCCAGACCATCTCCAGCGTCCGTCCATCGTTGGTCAGTTTAATGCTCTCGGCCTTGCCGCCGCTGGCCGGAAGCACTTTCTTGCCCGCAATCACATTCACCCCGCCCGCTCCGGCCGGCTGGAAGGGCAGCTGGTCGTCCATCTGCACAGTAAAATCATCCAGTGTTCCCGTCTGCGGCACAAAGTGATATACAATCTTCGCATCCTTGGCTTCGTAGATAAAATCATACCCCGCCGCCGTCTTGCGGATGGCATTGGTTGCGGGCAGCAGGTTCGACGGCGTCACGCCCTGTCCCGGCCGGTTGGCCAGCGCCAGAAGGTTTGCCCCCTCCGTCGCCCGGTAGGCCTGCGTCGTCGTCAGCCGCTTGACTGTATCCGACCGGGCCTCCCCGGCCGCTCCGGCCGTAATTTTCGCATCGCCAAAGTAGGAAAAATCAAAGGAGGGATTGTTTTTCGGTCCCGGCTCGACTTGCAGCCGGACCGTGATGTCCTTGCCCGCATACTCGGACAGGTCAAAGCGAAAGTCTTCCCATGTGCCTTCGGTATGATGTTTTCGCATCAGCTCTTTTTCGTCCGCCCCGGCCAGCAGGGTGCAGCCAAACGTCACGCCGTCGCTTTTATCCGGCGTCGCAATATCCGGCCGCATCGCAATCGCAAACGACAGCGTCACAGGCCTTACCTCCGGCAGCCGCAGCCGGTAATCGATCCAGGTCTTTCCCGCCGGTACCCGCCACGGCGAATGGATCAGGATGCCCTCCCGCCCCAGCACACGTTCCCCCGGCCGATACATAATCCCACTGACCTCATCGGTCCCCACCCACGACACAGGCATCCCGACCGCCTCTTTGCCGTAGGATTGATAGCCGATCTGATAAACCCCCACATCCGACAGCGCCGTTTCCCCCGCAGGCAGCGCCACCGGCCCG
>DLFY01000212.1:7960-9039 GCA_002482415.1 Phycisphaerales bacterium UBA7708 | reverse complement strand
GGATTCTTTTGAACAAAACGAGAATGACATTCAACCGAGCTTGATTGCCATAGTGCTGCCGCATATCAGTCAATATCGAGATATAGCCAGACTGCTTTGCTGGCAGGCTTTGGCGGATGCCGAGGCGGGCAAGATGCAGGAGGCATTCGATCACGTGATGGAGGCGTATCAATTTGGTCAGAAGGTGCATGGGCAGGATACCGCTCTGATAGAACAGCTTGTATCTACATCGATTATGATGTCGGCGACGGATACGCTGCGGATGATGCTGGATGAGCATATTCATGATGTTGACACGGCCATGCTGGATTCGGTACGCAAGCGGTTTGACATCCTTGTTGATAAGACGCGATTTGAAATGGATTTTGGTGCGGAGCGGCTTTTTATGTATGACGAGGCACAGCGGTGCTTTACGGCCTCCCGATTTGGTCGAAGTCATCTGTATCTGCCGCGGCTGAAGCAACTCACGGATTCTGATTTGACTATCGATGATCAATTGGCCTTTGCTGCGATAAAGGGATTTCAGGTTTTGTTTACGCATCCGGACAAGGACGAGACATTGAAGCAGATGGAGATATTGTATGCTGAGTTTGAAAAGGGAGTCCGGCAGACGCCTGCGGCAATGAAGACTCTGAATTCGGAGATACAAAAGAAACTGGAGGCATTTTCCGAGAAGAATATTTTTATTCGGTATTTAATGCCTGCGCTGGCTAAGGTTGCAGAGCGGTCGCATCGCAACCGGGTGGACAGCATGGCGATGCTGACGGTACTGGCGATTGTGCAGTATCATAAGAAGCATGGGGAGTATCCGGCGTCTTTGTCAGCCCTGGTTGAGGATGGGCTGCTGCGTCAGTTGCCGATGGATCCGTACAGCGACAAGACGCTGGTGTATCGGCGGACGGAGGGGGGATTTATACTGTATAGTGTGGGATTGAATTTGACGGACGACGGGGGCGTGCCAGGGACGAAAGACGGTAAATATACCGTGTGGACGGATAATGGGGATGTGATTTTCTGGCCGGTGAGGAAAGAGGAGAAATAAGAGTAAATTTTCCATTTTCTATTTTCAATTTTCCATT
>DLFY01000212.1:1569-7927 GCA_002482415.1 Phycisphaerales bacterium UBA7708 | reverse complement strand
ATCGCATAAAACATTGTAAGATATAGACATATCGTTATTTCTTGTGGAAATCTTCAAAAAATATATTGACATGTTGTACAAATGTACGATATGATATTGTACAAATGTACAAGGAGATAGAGTTATGCGAAACAAACCATTGTCACCGTTGAGTCCGGCCGAGACGGAAATTTTGCGATTGGTCTGGCAGTTGGGGCAGCCGACAGTCCAGCAGGTTGTCGAGGCGCTGCCTGAGGGCAGGACGATTTCATACGCCACGGTGCAGACGATGCTGCGGCGGCTGGAAAAGAAGGGGTATCTCGCCCATGATGTCAAGGGCAAGGCTCACGTTTTTCGACCTCTGGAACACAAAGACAAGGTGCTTCAGTCTGCGGTGACGGGCTTTCTGGATCGGCTGTTCGGGGGGGATGCGGTGCCGCTGGTGCAATACCTGGCAGAGCATAAGCATATCAGTACGGAGGATATTGACCGGCTCAAATCGATGCTTGATGATNNACTTATGGAGACGACGGGATTATTTTGGGATTTTATGACCACCCAGAGCGTTCAGGTTGCGCTGGTTTTTGGGGTGGTGGCGGGGGTGAACTGGATGCTGCGGAATCGCAGCGCGCACATTCGGTATTTGTTGTGGCTGGTGGTGCTGGTCAAGTGTGTGACACCGCCTATTGTGACGTTTTCGCTGCCGGTGCTGCCGGGGGAAACAACGCTGCAGATGCCTTCGGCGGTACGATCGGAGACGATGGATTATGGGTTGGTGGAGCCTGCTGCTGTGAAGACCGAAGCAGTGGAGAAGACAGCAGTGCCGGTGCCGGAGAAGACGCAGGTGAATTTGGCAACAGTGGAGCCTCTTGCTGCGGCTCAGACAGAACGGCCGGCTTTGAGCAAGTCTATAATGTTATGGGTGGTACTTTGGGCGGCAGGGGCGGCTTGTTATTTGTTGTGGGCTTTGGGCCGGGCGATACTGCTTGGGCGGCGATTGAAGCACAGCCGTCGGCCGCTGCCGGCGGAATTGATGATTGAGCAGATTGAGACGCAGGCACGGCTGTGGGATTATCCGGGGGGCTTTAAGGTCTGGCTGATGGATGGGATTGGTCAGCCGTTTGTGTGGGGGCTGTGGCGGGGGGCGATTTATCTGCCGACGCGATTCCAGAGTATTCAGACCGACCGGCAGAAGGCGATTGTGATTCACGAGATGGCGCATGTGGTTCGGCTGGATGCGTTTGTCAACCTGCTGCAGATTCTGATTCAGGGTGTGTTCTGGTTTCATCCGCTGGTCTGGCTGGCCAATCGGATTATTCGGCAGGAACGGGAAAAATGCTGCGATGAGATTGCCGTGGCACGGCTGGGGACGGCACCGCGGGAGTATGGCAGTGCGATTGTGGATACGCTGCTGCAGGAGGTCCAGACAACATTTTCCATTCCGACACTTGCGGTGGCGAGGCCGGTGAAGAATATCGAGGACCGCATCAAGACGATTATGCAGCCGGGCAGGCGGTTTTTACGGCGGCCATCGATAGCGGCGATGCTGATTATCGGATTGCTGGCGGCGGTGGTGGTGCCGACGACAATTGCGCTGACACATAAGGTGACGCCGCCGGATTATGTGCTTAGCGGGACGGTGATGGATGCCCAAAGCGGCCAGCCGATTGCCGGGGCGATTGTGCTGGATGATGGCTATGGGCCGCAGCCGTATCAGAAGGGGATTACTGATGATGCGGGGAAATTTGAGTATAAAAGCTGGAATGAGGAACATAATATCACTGCCAGGGCGGATGGGTATAAGTCACAGACGATGGTATTTACGACGGCGCCGCTGGATAATTCGAAGGCGCTGGATTTCAAACTTTCCAAAGCCGCCCCGGGAGAAAAGGTTGACCTTGTTCCTGCGGAGTTTGACCTGCAGATCGATTCCCAGCGTGACGTATGTTATCCCGTGGTTACGATAGCCAATGAGGGCAAGGCGGCTCTGCCGAAAATGAAACTTCGGTTTTATCGCGGCAGTCCTGACCTGAATCGGGATGAGGTTGGCAATGAACATCACGGCTGGCATGAGGCCGGACCGATTGAGCCGGGCAAAACATGGAGAGAGAGGACGGATGGTTTTCATCTGGACGATGGCGTCTATGAATTTGCCGTAGTCCTGGATTACGATAATGCGATTGCCGAGACCGATGAAGCCAATAATGCCATGAGTCTGCAGATTAAGGTGGTCAATGGGCAGGTGGTGGAGAAAAAAGTGACACCGTCTGCACATAAGGAAGTGCTATCGGAGGCCGGAACACTGGAGCCTTCGCAAGCGATCCTTCTGGAGCGGAAGGATTTGCTGCAGAAGATGCTGGAGACGGAGGAGCAGAAGTTTCAAAGCGGGATTTCCGGGCCTATGGAAGTTTTTGGGGCGAAATTGAATTTGCTGGCAGTTGAAAAGGAATTGGCCGGGACCTCACAGGAGCGGATTGTTGTTTTGCATCAGATTGCGGCGCTGCGTCAGGAGGCGGAAAACACGACAAAACTGATGTTTGAATCCGGGCGGGCTACAGAAGCTGCGCTGAATCAGGCCAAACTCGAGCGTCTGCAGGCGGAGGAAGAACTTGCCAGGGCAGAAGCGACGGGTAAACAAGAAGAGGTGAAATTGAGTCATTTACAGATACCGGCGAGGGCGGCTGTTCGCGTATCCAGTGCTCTGCAAACCATATCGGATATGATGTTGAAAATTGAAACGGAATGGAATGATCAGAATTGGGTTCTGCTGGCGGATTATTTTGACCGGATTAATGAAGCCTGCGATGATTTGGAAGGTAAAAATGGGACTGAAATTCCGGATGTGTCTGCATGGGGGCAATTGCCGTCGAGACTGGTTGATATCCTTGAAGTGCTTCATAAAATCGAAGAAACCGCCGAAGGATGTCGAAGCCTGGCCACAGCCAAGCAGGAAGAGTTATTGGAACAGCACTGGAAGACTTTGAAAGGACATTATGGTACCCTTTGTCTATCCTTGCAGCCTAAGCAGCAGGCAGCGGGTGAAGTGCAGAATTCGAAAGACAGAGCATTGAATGAGAAGTTTACCGCGACACTGCCCAATGGTATTGCGATCGAATTGATCGGAATTCGTGAATTTTCCAGCAAAGATAAGACGTGGTGGGGGCCGGACGGGATGCTGCTTCCGATGGACATTATAACACATGACAACAGTGCGTATCAGGTCAAAAACAAGGGATTTGAGGTTGTCTATTATATTTCCGGGCCGGAAGAGGTGGCGTTTGATATGCCTAAGGTGGATGGTTCAACAGCTCAAAGCGGATTAGAGGTTGTTACCCCAGCAGGAATGAAAGCCATTCGCACGCATCTGAATGTGTGGGGAGACTCCACAACGATTCGTTTCCCGATTGCGACGGGCTCCTGGAAAACGCTTGGAACGACAAGCGGGAGTGCACAGACTAGTACTCCAGTGGGAAATCGCAAGCTGATGTTTTCCTCTGTAATTGGTTCAGAAAAGCAACTGACGATAACGGTAACAGATGACTTGCAGCAATTTGACAATTATCGACTGGTTGCTGTCGATAAACAGGGTTCCATCCATGTTGGCAGTCGAAATTGGTTTAGTGTCAACAATACGCGACAAAATACCTTTACATTCACGAATTTAGATTCATCAGTTGTTGACCGATATGAATTTCAGGCTCGTCCGTTTTCTGAGATACAATTTAAAAATGTCTCGTTAAAAGTTGGGAAAAAAACTGATGTAAAAATTGAGATTCCGAAAGAAATGAAATAGTATTTATGCAACTAAAAAGGACCGGTACATGGCGCCGAGCGGCGGGGTGTACCGATCCTTTTCCGGAGAGGGGATTAAAGCCGGGAGGTTAATCCCATTTGACTTTTTCGGATTCCGAGAGCAGCTTTTTGACGCGTTCGTCAACGGCGGCATCCTTGTTGTTTTTGAGTTTGTCCAGTTCGCCTTCACGATTTTTGACTTCTTTCTGCAATTCTTCCAGCCGTCTCCGCATGTCGTCGTACTGCATCTGCATTTTGGCCATAATCAGGTCAAAGCGGCGTGAAACGAGAGGGCTGAGTTCGGCGACCAGTTTCTCTTTGTCCTGGCCCTTCGCTCTGCGAATCTGTTTCAATAATTCGTCTGTAAGCCGCTGGTTTTCCATATCTTCTTTGAGGATTGCGGCCAGTTTGGGATTGCTGCGTTCGGCCTCGATGATGGGGCCATAGCGCCGCATGAGTTCGGCCATCTTGCCAATATATTCCTCGGGTTTCTTTTCGCGGAGTTCTTTGATTTCCACGGCCTGGATGGGGTAATTTTTCTCCAGCCATGCGATAAATTCGTTATGCATCCGCTCGATGCGATCCTTCCAGGGGGTACCGTAGCCGGGCTGGCCGCCGGGTTGTCCCGGGCCGGAGCGGTCAGGACCGCCGGGGCCCTGTCCCCGTCCACCCATGTCTTCCGGCGGGGCACCTTCGGGACGTCTGTCCCTGTCTCTGCCGCCGCGGTCGAACTGCTGGCGCATCTGACGGAAGCGACTGGTAAATTCCGCTCGAATCTGTTTGCGGAATTCGTCGGGATTTTCCTTGCGGAGCTTTTCAAACTCATCGGCTTTGGCCGGGTCCTGGATGCGGATTTGTTCGAGGAACTGATCGATGCGTTCATCGGGCAATTGCGGCTCAGGCCGGGCCAATTCCTCGGCCCAGAAATCGTCCATGGCGGCGGCACCGGCTGTTTCTTTTACGGTGTCGTCGGGTTTGTCTGTCTGGGCAAAAGAGACCAGACACAACAGCCCGCTCAGCGACAGGCTCATCAAAATGAGGTTTATTTTACGATTCATTCAAATTATCCTTTCCAGAAATCGGTACTGCTGGCGATGACTTCAAGACTTTCAATTTCGGTGGACAGGTTGCTGTCGTCTTCAAACCACTTGAGGGTTTTGTCCTGAACAGATTCGACCTGTCCGGCGACGGCTTCAATTTTGGCCATGAGGGTATTGACCGGATTGCTGTCCGAGGCGGCGCTGTCTTCCCAGATGTGGGCCGTGGAGGCGATGAGCTCAACGGGGATAGCTGTTTTCTGGTTGCTGAATATGACCCAGCCTGTGGTGGCCAGAAGCAGGGCCGCGGCGGCCGACAGATAGAAGCGTATCGTGGCGGCGGGGCGGACGGTCCGGACGGGAACGGCCAGACGCCGGCTGACCCGCTGCTTGAGGGCATCGAGGGACTGGTCGGAGAGCCTGGGAGCGGGCATGGCAGCCAGCATCTCCTGGGCTTCCTGAATCTCCTCGGCCATTCGGGCCGCTTCCTGACTGTCCATAAACTGCTCAATCAGGGCTTTTAATTCGTTTTTGTTTTCTTTCATAAGACACCTCCGACCTGCATGAGTTCCCGGAGTTTTTTCATGCCCCGGTGAATCTTGCATAATGTCGTTCCAATAGGTTCGTTTCGCCTTTCGGCGAGTTCCTTAAAGCTTAAATCGGCATAAAACCGCAGCATAATCAGTTCGGCAATTTCGGGTTCGAGACGCCCGAGGGCCTGCTGCAGGCGGATTTCCATCTCGTTTTCCTTTTCGGGGGCGGTCTCAACCTGCACGGTTTTGGCTTTTTCGTTCAGCATTTTCCGCTGACGGTACTGGCTTCGAAGATGGTCCTTGAATAAATTGCCTGCAATGGTGAAAAGCCAGCTATCGAAAGAACTGCCTTGCCAGGAACCGATTTTTTCGACTAATTTGACAAAGAGCTCACTATTTAAGTCCTCGGCGGTATCCCGAGAGCCGCTGAGGCGGTAAAAGAATCCAAAGCATCGATTGGCGTACAGATCAATAAGCTCATTGAAAGCCTCCGACTGTCCCGCTTTGCACTTTTCAATCAGGTTGTTTAATTGCTCTNNNNATCTGCCGTTTGTTTTCACTATTTCAGACGGTTGATATGGGAGAAATATTGCATCCAATTAAGAATTTATAAATCGATGTCAATAAACGACTTAATGGTCTTCTGGCGGATTTTGGTCGTCGGGAAATTCAAAGCCGTGAGGGGGTTCCGGGGCGTCCTCATCGTCATATTTCCAACTATCCGTCTCTTCTATATCATCAATCTCTCTTTTGATGTACTTGAAGATTTTGTCCTGGAGGGGGGCCATACGGCTCTGGAAGGCGTTCATGCGGGCGAAGGCCTGGAGGAGCAGGTCGGTTTTCAGGAGCTGCCATTTAGCGATACATTCTGTCTCTTTTATGTTATTAAAGGGGTCACACAGGAAAATCCGACGGCCATCCGGTTCCTGCCGGTAGAATTCACAATCTTTACACTGGATCATAAAGGTCTCCAATCGGAAATTTTCTAAAGGGGGTCTTGCAATTTCCACAACATTT
>DLFY01000212.1:0-1539 GCA_002482415.1 Phycisphaerales bacterium UBA7708 | reverse complement strand
GGCAAAATGTTTATAAATAAGGATTTTTGGAGATTCTGATGGCTAAATCGAGACGCAGACGTAAAATCGGCAGCAAAAAGAGGAAGGCCCGCTGGAAGACCCGGCATAAAATCACCGGCTAAGGCGTAGTCTAACTCTTGCCTGCGGTTTCGTTTACTGATAAGCGGGCGTAGTATACACAGAAAGTGCAGAAGTTTGTCTTCGCGGGGAAAGTTCTGCACTTTCTTTTCATTTTTTGACAGTATGGAACATTATGATGTCAGGTTTCTTCCGGATGGTCGTACCGTGCGGATTCACGCGGGGGCGACGCTGTTTGAAGCGGCAGGACAGGCCGACATCATTTTAGTCAGTCCCTGTGGGGGACGCGGTACCTGTAAAAAATGCCGGGTGCGGCTTGAACCGTCTGGGCAGGAAGTGCTGGCCTGCCAGTATCGCATTCATGGGCCTGTGACAGTTACCATTCCTGCGGCCAGCCGATTGTATCATCACCAGATACTCGAAGAGGGGGCCGATAAAGAAATCCAGATTTCGCCAATGTGGCGCAAGGTTTTTATTTCCACCCGCTGCGACAGCTTAGACCATGTGTGCGACATTCTTAGCAAGCAATATATTCCCATTGTGTCCCGGCCGGCGTTTGATTTTTGTGAGGCTGATTTTGCCAAAGGGCTGACGGCAGTACTGCATTACAATCTCTCGCTCAAGGGGTGGGATATTGTCGCGGCGGAGCCGGGGGATACGGCCGGTCGGTTGTATGGAGCGGCGGCGGATATCGGTACGACGACGGTGGTCTTGCGGCTGGCGGAATTGAAGACCGGAAAGATTCTGGCGACGGCTTCGGCGGCCAATCCGCAGCATCAGTGGGGCGATGATGTCATCAGCCGGATTGAATTTGCGTCGACTCCTGAGGGGNNGGGCAGACGGTTCTGCAGAAAGCAATTGTGAATTGTCTCGGCCAGCTCCTGCTGCAGGCGGCGGCGATTGCCAATGTGGATTTACGATACGTGTATGAGTGTACGGCAGTGGGTAATACGTCAATGAATCACCTGCTGCTGAAATGGCCGGTCAGCCAGTTGGGGCAGAGTCCCTACCTGCCGCATCGGGTGGAGGCGTGTACGGTATCGGCGGCGGAGGCTGGGCTGGCGATTCATCCGTCGGGGGTGCTCTTTACGCCGCAGAATATCGCCGGGTTTGTGGGGTCTGATACGCTGGCGGCGGCGGTGGCGTCGGACCTGGATACGGAGCATCAGACGACGCTGCTGGTGGATATCGGCACCAACGGCGAGCTGGTCTTGTGCCATCAGGACCGGCTTTATACGGCCAGTTGTGCGGCGGGGCCGGCGCTGGAGGGGGCACGGATACTGCATGGCAGCCGGGCGATGGCGGGGGCGATTCAGCGGGTGGTGGTCAACAGCGATGATATTGATATTGACGTGATTGGGGGCGGGCGGCCGCATTCGATTTGCGGCAGCGGGTTGATTGATGCGCTGGCGGTGCTGGTGGAACTGGGGATTATTGATTCGACGGGGCGGTTTCTGGGCC
>DLFY01000196.1:2378-3220 GCA_002482415.1 Phycisphaerales bacterium UBA7708 | reverse complement strand
TCTCCGTCACCTTCGGGGGCTTGGGAAGAACCGCCCAGGGCTCCGTCAGAGTCTGAGCCTTTTTCACCCACTTCACCCACAATGCCGCATCATCCATCATCTTGATGAAAACGCCGCCTACCACCGGCCGGGCTGTAAAGCCGACCTTTTTGGCATTGTGCGTCCAATACCAGTCGGTCATCGGAGAACGGTCGGGGGTATCATTCAAAAACAGATAAACCGGATCCGTCAGGGCAATAAAATCTTCACGATTGCCCGCCATTGTCGCTGTCCAGTAAATCCAGTCCAGTTTGGTATAATTGCTGCGGTTGTCCAGCGGCAGACCATACTTTTTCTGAACGGTCTTGTAATACTCCATTTCCTTTTTGACCACTGATGGCGGGAAAATCTTCATATCCAGCAGACGGTCCCATACGATATTATATTTCTGACTCCAGGTCCCGGCCTTGTCGAATGCAAGACGATAATGGTCTCCATCGTCAGCCATTTCCATCCACTGACGCGCAAACTTCCGGGCCATGGTGGTATACTTATCCGCTTCGTCTTTGTATCCCTGCATTTCGGCCATCTTACCGTAGGCTGCCAATCCCAGAATCGCTTTCGCCGACAGGTTGACGTTGTGTGCCAAATGCCCGGCGAAATCGTCCGTGCAGAGCTGGTTTTCCGGATCCAGTCCCTTGCTTTCAAGATACTCAGCCCATTTCTTCAACACCGGCCAGTATTTTGCCGCAAAATCAGCATTGCCCTCGGCCTGACAGGTCGCAGCTACCAGCAGCAGCATATTCCCGCATTCTTCCACGGGCATCTGGTTTTCTTCACCGGTTTCGCCGCCGCCATACACC
>DLFY01000196.1:0-2368 GCA_002482415.1 Phycisphaerales bacterium UBA7708 | reverse complement strand
CAAATCATGCGGGGCAAACGGGAATTTCCAGCGATCCGACATCGCATAATCCAGAATCGGAATGAACGAGCCTTTGGCCAGCGTCGGATTCAGCAGCAGAAATTGCGGCGCCATCGGATAGAATACATCGACGGTGGCAATACAGCCGTTGCTGTGATTCTCCTTGGGGAAGACCAGCGGCATTCCGTTTTTATCGGCAGCAATTTTATTGGCACCGATGCACTGACGATACGCCAGCGATGCAACCAGGGCGTATTTCTCGCCACCGGCAGCCGTCAAATCATTCATCAATTCCTTATCAAACACTTCGCAGCGATGAATCAGAGAAGATATTTCCTTATGCGTTTTCTGCAACAGGTCCGAGATGCTAGCCCCGTTTCGCTTCCAGAACGGACGCAGCTTCTGTCCAAAGTACAGGATGCTGTAAATATCATCATACGCCAGATATGTCTTAAACTCCGCGGCGCTGGTATTGTTCACCTTGATCGGTGAAGATACAATCGCCATCACCGGTGCCTTGTCCACGCTGACGGCGGATGTCGCGGCAGCGGACAACTCAGCACCCTGAGCAAAGGCCTGACGCCCCTGTTGGGCATCGGTAATCACAGCCTGCTTGATACCGCTCTTATCACCGGCCATATAGAAATAACCCCAGTCAATCCGCAGGTCATCGCCCTTGCGGCCCAGGACGCGCTGTTCGGTGGTGCCGGTACGCAGCACTGAAAGCGGCCCCATCTGCTCAGTGAAAAATTCCACCTGCTGTGAAGGCTCGTTGACTGCCAGTTCCGCTGTCCCTTCAACATAAACCTGCACATCATGCGTAGTTCCCATCAGCGGACGAAATGCCCATACCACAGCAACCACGGGGCTGCTCATCCATTCGATATCATCCGGCAGTGCGGGCTGGAAGAAAATCAAATCCAGCAACACATTATCTTGATTAAAGGTGTAAATTGTCCGCGTCGGCAAGACCTGAACATCAACCTGCCGCATCGCAGGAATATCGGCCGGCTCATCCCCCATCAAACGATAGGTTTTGCCGTCAATTCGGGCCAGACTCGTCAGCGCCTGACGCTTGCCTGTCCAGTGACTAGTCGATGTATCCGTCAGTTTATCCGCCTGTGACCAGACGCTAAAATACGGATCACATGAAATCAGTGGATATGCCGGATAACGCGACACAGACGTTTGCGTTTGGGCATTGCACACGCCTGCTGCAAGCAGCAGCATTGTCAAACCTATAATCCGCAGATTTCCTGTCATAATTTATTCCTTTCTCATTAGAGCCTGCCGCCTATTTCATTCTTAATCCGCAAGGCCTGATCCCGGCGACACGTCCTCAACCTTGCGACAAAATCCCATCACCATAGTAACAACAAAAAAGGCAAGCTCTTAACCTGCCTTTTTATAATTTTAGTTTTTTCCGGTTCTTTTTTAATGATCCACCGGCTCGCCCAGCATCCCCTTCAATTCGTCGAACTTGTCCTTGAGCAGGTCGGCATTCTTGGCTTCCACATTCAGACGCAGCAGCGGTTCGGTATTGCTGGGACGGACATTGAACCACCAGTCCTTATACTGCACCGTCACGCCATCCAGATCATCCACCTGCCCCTGGCTGTATTTGCGGGCCAGTTCCTTCATCATCGCGTCTTTATTTTCCACATGGAAATTCACTTCGCCGCTGCTGAAGTAGCGTTTAAGCGGTGCGATCATCTCGCTGAGGGGCTTGCCGCTCTGGCTGATGATATTGAGCATGTGCACCAGCGTAATCATGCCCGAATCAGCAAAGTAATTATCACGATAATAGAAATGGCCGCTCAGCTCGCCGCCAAAGCAGGCGTGGCTGTCACGCAGCGTCTTTTTCATAAACGCATGCCCCACCCGTTCGCGGCGCGGCGTGCCGCCGTTTTTGAGAATTTCTTCCTGCACCACCAGGCTGCTTCGCAAATCATACACCACCGCCGAACCCGGATTCTTCTTGAGGAAGTACGGCACCATCAGCGCCGTCATGATATCGCAGGGAATCGTGTTGCCCTTTTCATCAATCAGCATCAGGCGGTCCGCATCGCCGTCAAAACAGGCACCGAAGTCAGCACCTTTGGATTTGACCAGCGCCTTGGCCTCGGCCTGATTGGCCTCCACCAGCGGATTGGGGTCATGTTTGAAAATGCCGTTGTGCTCGAAATTAATCGGAATAATCTCAATCGGCAAATCTCCGAAAATGGCCGGCACCATTTTACCCGCCATGCCGTTGCTGGCATCGACCACCATCTTGAGCTTCTTGAGGCCCGGCTCGATAAATTTCAGCACGTGCTTCTTGTATTCCGGCGTCAAGTCGCAATGCTCCACCGAGCCGGTCGGTTTGCCC
>DLFY01000173.1:303-4120 GCA_002482415.1 Phycisphaerales bacterium UBA7708 | reverse complement strand
CGCCAACCGAAGTGCCGTTGATATAAACCTCAGACTCCCAGTCCACCGCACCAAAATGCAGCAGGATGCGTTTGCCGCTCCATCCGGCGGGCACATCGAACTGGCGACGATACCAGAGTCGTTCATGGTGCTGCATAACCCCCGAAATGGGCGATTCGACCGGAAACGGCACGAGAATTTTGCCGCTGAGCGTCAGAGCCGTGGGAATCGAATCCCCCGCCTTGCCGGGCTGAAATTGCCAAATCCCGTTGAGGTTCAGCCAGTCGGTTCGCACCATCTGGGGCCTGGGGTATTCCGGCAGAACAGCGTTCGGATTCATTACTTCGGACCAGGGTGTCATCAAGACCCCCTGTTTCATCTGCCATTGAGAAGGTGACGAGGCCAGAAACTGGCTGGGCACGAGCGCATTGTCGGAAATACTCACTTCATCAATATAACCCCAGGCACGGTCCGTCTGCTGGCCGTCAAATAAGCCGCGACCGACCGTCCAGTTGCCCGCATCCCAGTTGCTGCCGTCACCGGCCCCGGCCGTCAGGGCGGTATTGGTGCTGCCGCTTGGCGTCATATCCGTCTGAGCAATCAACTGATACCCCGCCTGCGGAGTACTATGATTGAACAGATACAGCGACAGCATGGAACCATCACTGACTGCCGCAGCACTGTACCACGGTGCCGACGTACCTTGCGGATCGGTCGAATAATTAAAACACGTAAGGATGCCGGCTGCAGAATTGGCTTCATGCCAATAGCCCTTGNNCCGGATGGCAAGCCGATTGTCCGGCGTCGCCACCAGATACAGCGCCGCCAAAGCAGGGATGCCTGAAACCGTACCATAGCTGTCACGTCCCACAATAGTGCGATGAGGACCGTTTTCCAGTTTAAATGTGGCTTCAATGGTAAACGCTGAAGGAGTGATCGAGTTGATCGGATCTCGGGTATCCGTAAACATCCCGGGCGTGCTGCCGGAATTTTTGACGCTGAACTGGTTGACCGCACCGGTTGAGGCTACGGTGCCAAACGCCACCTGGGAACGGAAAACATACCCGCCTGCGGATTTATCCCAGACGGACAATTCATTACCGTTACCCGAGCTATCCGGGATAGAGGGCTCAAAAACAAATCCCCCCGCGGTTTTGGGAATCGGTGCACCGGCCGGCCCCTGCTCAAATCGCCAGTACGCAATCCTGCCGGCTATCGCAGCAGAACTTATCATGCACAACATCGTAAACAAAAGCGTCATTTCTTTCATCTGAAATACCCAGACAGAAGTGCACGACAGCCTCTGCAATGAAAAAGAGTCAGTGTGATATGTTTGGTGGTAATGTTTCATCTCTTGCCCCGGCTTTCGATTTTATCTCAAATTGATGCAGCCGCTGATATCCGGGTCTGTACATTCCATCCATTCCCGGCAAAAAATCGCAAAATCCTGCAGGTCGATGAAGCAATCCTGATTGAAATCACCCACAGGATAGTTCCACGGGCCGCATTCATTTTCAAGAATGATAACTGCAATCTTCTCCACTGACAGGCCATGATAAATTGGATCGGTACTGCTGACAGTGAATCCCACCGTGGTACGCTGCTTGCCGGTTTCAACTACACTGTCATCAATCGCCGTGATGCGGAGGGTTTGCGGTGTCTGCCAGTTGAGGCGTGTAAAGGTTAACACCGTCGGATCAATTGTAACCTGCGAAGGTGTCGATGATTCGCTAATGGTGATCACAACATCGGAAGCCGGCTGACTTTGCAGTTTTACCGCAGCATCCGCAAACGTGGGCCCCGCTTCACTGACTTCGACGAGCTTCGGTTCAACGGTAATCCCCTGGTTGGCCAGAAACTGATGAGGCAGCAACGCGGTGTCGCTGATGCGAACTTCGTCAATATACCCGACAAAGTAATCCGCCGGATTATTGTTCCACATACTGCGAAATACCGTCCAGCTTCGGGAATTATTCTCCTTGCTCAGGGCGTGATTGCCGTCCCCCAAATCCAGACTTGCGTCCAACTTGCCATTCAGATACAACCGCAGCACCTGTCCATCGCTGGTGGAGGCCATGTGATACCAGCGGTTAGCCTCAATCAGAGTAGTGGAATAAAGTCCGTGACTCTTCCCATCCATACAAACAAAGGTAATTTCCGCCCGGTTATCCGTGTTGATCTTAAAGTAGAGTGGCGCTAATGCTGCATTCCCGAAAGCAATATTATAACCATCGCGGCCGACAATCGCCCGATGTCCGGAACCGGCCGTTGTATAAAAACTCGCTTCAATCGTCCATGTCAGCGGTGTCCAGCTTTGGAGATCATAACTCGGATTGGTATTGGCCGAAGAGGTAAACAGGCCCGGCCGGGCGCCGACATTTTGCAGGCTGAAATGATTTACAGCTCCAGTCAGCGGAACCGTGGACGTCTGTACCTGGGTACGATAGATGCAGGCATATTCATTGGCAGCAGACCATGCCGACAGAGGATTGCCGCTGCCGGAGGAATCCGTAACCGCCAAATCGTAAATCCCATCCGNNCGGGGCCTTCTTCAAACCGCCAATACGCCACCGTCGCGGCCTGAACAGGCAAAAACAACAATAATCCCATGCATAATGGGAATGAAAGTCTATTGCTCATAGCAAATCTTCACCTGTTTAAAACAATAGATGAACGGCATCACACTAAGATTGTGGAGCTTGTCTGGCTATAAAATTCCATATCTCATTGGCCGCAAACGACTCGATTTCATTGAGTCGGACCTGGCTTTCAAAGCCGGCCTGCTCGACCAACACCCGCGGCCTGGGCCAGGTAAACACCGTCTCCACAAACAGCTTCTGCGTCTCCCGCATGAACGACTCGATCCGGATTTCAATGCTGGTCGGCTCGCCGCCTTCTTTTTGATGCGGCGGAATCAGCAGACGCAGTCCGCCCCCCGCGACAGGCCGGTTGCCCAGCATCTGAAAATCCTGCGGGGCCTGTCCCAGCCGCTGCTCCCATAAGTACTGAAATGCGTGGACTTTAGCACTGTATAAATGCCGGATACAGCCGCTGGTGTTCAGAATCTGATACTGCGGCATCGGCCAGGTCTTCTGATAGGCACCGGTCACGGCTTCCACATCCCGACCAAACATCTCCAAATCATATTGCGGATTACCGGATATAATTTGTAAGGTATGTATCTGAGGATTGGTCGTCTCCAGTGTTATCTGCAAAGGCGACGGCTCAGTGCGAACCAGCGTAAAGCCTGTCGGCCGGGTTCCGGTCTGCGAGAACTCCAGCCCCGCATCCAGCAGGGCTTTCTGGAAATTCAGCAAGGCTCCCTTTTCGTGGCCCCAGGTCCCGGCAATCAGGAAGTTCATCCCAAAGTGAACACTTGTTTTACTTTCACGATTAATCGGTATCATAGCTGGTCCTATAATGAACAGGTTTCACATCCTACTTGCCCGCCGGACGACTCCCGCAGGGGATTTCCAGGATTATAACCCCGTTTCGGGAAAAGTGAAAGCATCGTCTGGTTAAGTCGGTATTTTTCCTGACCGATACAGGACATGTTGGGTGATGTTATGACCAAGGGATAAAATGATCGTATTGGATTGGCTCAAAAAACTGAAGATCAAGCGGCTACTGGACAGCGACTCCGTCCATCTGTACCCCAACACGCGCAGTTGCGTCCGCAAGGATATGAGCAAAGTTCAGCCTCACCAGATGCCGCCGCTGATGGTCCGCAAAGCCGCCTGGCGGCGATAACGTCACATCTCCTTCCTGTTGCCCTTATACTCGATTAATTCTACCCCTTACTCTACGCGCACTTTGACGACGATTTTCTTGACGCGTT
>DLFY01000173.1:0-216 GCA_002482415.1 Phycisphaerales bacterium UBA7708 | reverse complement strand
TACGGCGTTTCGGTCTTGAGGCCTTCCAGCTCCCGCACGCCGATCCACTCCCGGCCGGACACGATATACTGAATATCAACATACTTACGATGGGATTCGAACCGGCCCTGGGCTTCGGGCTTGGAGTCGTATTCATCCACCGAGAAATACAGGTTCTCGCCATCGACCTCATAGCGTCCCGGCGCCGAAGCCAGTACCGCCGGGTCTTTGAGCAGA
>DLFY01000295.1 GCA_002482415.1 Phycisphaerales bacterium UBA7708 | reverse complement strand
ATATACCTATGAAGTCCAAGATGGGGACTATTTTATTGGAATAAGCCTTAACAATAATGAGTCTGCCTTGATAACAGGGGGGGGGTAGATTTAAATCTATATGATTTTAGTTCCGCAACGATTAAAAACACTGCACCGTTAAATGTGGGCTATGGCGGAATTTGGGAAATGAGGGCTGGGGGGTATTCAGATATTACCATTTCAGGAGGTGAAATTCGTCGATTAACCATTGGCACTTATGCCACGGCTCAAATCAGCGGCGGACAAATTGATCAGATATGGAGTTCCTATTTTTTGCCCGATGCCAATCGGATTATATTGACCTGCAATTCGGGTTATCTGCTGTCTTATACAAACGGCGTTGTGACAGGTATTTCCGGAACATGGCGGGATGGTTCGGATTTTAACATCCAGCTTGTCAATCCTGCAGGCAGTTCAACGGTCTTCAGCAATATGACCATCATCCCCGAACCGGCCACGATGCTGCTGCTTGCGGTCGGCGGAATGCTGATTCGCCGAAAATGAGTCTTGCATATACTAAATATTTTCAATTCGACAGGAAGCACTTGAACTGCAGGAAGCCATCCAATTTTTAGAACACCTCTGGTTGGATGATCCTGCACTTCGAGAAACGAATACAACTGAAAACTGGAACTCTTTCATGCAGTCCTTGCAGGAAAGTCTTGTCGAATTGAAAACTAAAACAAACACAAATAATCTGTCGGAGGAAGTCCAATGAAAACTCCTGTAACCAGTCTTTTATTATTGTCTGCAACGTTAATTGCGGGGTATGATTTTGAGATTAAAGATGGCGACTGGTTTGGGGCGCAGACGTTAACCGGAACCCAGTCTATGCTTGTTACAGGGGGGGGGGAGATTTTTTGACGCTTTATGATTATAGCAAGTTAAATATTCATAATACCTCGCCACTTGAGGAGGGAGCAGGTGGAATCTGGGATATAAGTTTAGCAGGCTATTCAGAGTTTGTTATTTCGGGGGGAGATATACATCGGCTAACAATAGGTTCTTATGCCATTGCGCAAATTAGTGGCGGATGGATTGGCCAAATATACAGCTCCCAAAATGCTACATACACAAAGCATATTGAGATTATTTGCCGACCAGGTTATGCGTATAATTCGACAACAGGCTATTTGACCGGATTATGGGGAGATGGCTCTACTTTTAGTATTAGATTAGATAATCCTTCTGGTACGTCAGCAACAATTGATAATATCAAGTTCACCATCATCCCCGAACCGGCAACGATGCTGCTGCTTGCGGTTGGTGGGATATTGTTAAGGCGTAAATCGTAGCAACAAACGTAATAGCAAAAGACCGGATGGTAAACTTGTCCGGCCTTTTTTAGTGATACTAATAGATATATGCGGCGTGGATATGTCCTGTATCTGAATATATGCCCTGCCCAATCAATCTCGTCTTGTGGTCGCCTTATATTCTCATATACTCTATCATATTATTGGTAATATTATGTTAATGGCTGAATTCAGGCCGGGGTTAAAAGATGTTTGACAATCCCGACGGGCAATCTTACTATGCCGAATGCACTATATATAGGAAAGAAGAATGTTTACGGGAATCATAGAGAGTATTGGTACGGTTTTGTCGGTTGTTCCGCGGGCGGGCGGGATGATGCTGACGGTTCGTCTTGGTGCGGCGGCAGAGGGGACAAAACTGGGCGACAGCATCGCGGTCAACGGGGTTTGTCTGACTGTGACGAGTCTTCATGGGGATACGGCCGGATTTGATGTCAGCGGCGAGTCGCTGAGTCGAAGTACTCTTAATCATATTCGGACAGGACAGATCGTCAACCTGGAGCGGGCGATGCAGGCGGGGGCACGTTTTGGCGGGCATGTTGTGCAGGGGCATGTCGATGGGGTTGGGAAGATCGTATCGATTGAAAAGAAGGGGGATTTTTCCGTGTTTACGATAGAGCCGCCGGCCGAGCTGATGGCCGAGATTGTGGTCAAGGGATCTGTGGCGCTGGATGGCATCAGCCTGACGGCGGCGTCGGTTACGGAGAAGGCACTGACGGCGGCACTGATTCCGGAAACGCTTGTCCGTACGACATGGGGGCGGTCGAAGGCGGGCGATGCGGTCAACATTGAAACGGATATTCTGGTGAAAGCGATTCGCAAGCAGCTTGAACGTATCGTGCCGGCCCATGAGGGGTTGACCGAATCCAAATTGCGTGAACTCGGGTTTTAGAGAACGACATCGATGACGGATGAATCCATGACATTTGAGCCGGTTGTCGGCATTACGATGGGGGACCCGGGCGGGATAGGGCCTGAGATTGTGGTCAAGGCTCTGGCCGATCCGTTGCTGCGTCGGCAGGCAAAATATATACTCTTCGGGCTGGATGAACAGCTTGAGTATGCGGCGGACCAACTGGAAATCGAGCCGTACTGGCTCCGTTTGCCGCACGAGAAAATCAGCCGGGATTTGCCGCGGCAGGTGGTCGTTGCCGATTATGATGAATATTCAGTTCCTTCGTGGCTGCATCTGCCGTCTTTAGTCAGCGGCCAGGCGTCGCTGCATTTCTGCATCGATGCGATTGACGCGGCACGGGCGGGGATTCTGGATGCGGTGGTGACGGCGCCGATCAGCAAGGAAAGCTGGCACATGGCGGATGCCCGCTGGCCGGGACATACGGAATTGTTTGCGGAGCGATGCTACAGTCAGCGCAAGGCGATGATGTTTGTGGCAGGTCCGCTGAAGCTGGCGCTGGCGACGATTCACGAGGCGTTGTTTGATGTTCGCAATAAGTTTACCATCGGCTGCGTATTTGAGCCGATTGATCTGCTCAATGATGCGCTCAAGGAATTCTTCGGGATTGGCCGGCCGCGGATTGCCGTGTGCGGATTGAATCCGCATGCCGGAGAGAACGGACAGTTCGGCGATGAGGAACAGCGGATTATCAGTCCCGCGATTCTGCTGGCGCAGGAGGCGGGGATTGAGTGTTATGGGCCGTTTGCGGCCGATACGCTGTTTTTGAAGGCGGCGCGCGGGGCGTATGACGGCGTGGTGGCGATGTATCACGACCAGGGATTGATTCCGGTCAAGCTGCTGGCGTTTGACAAGGCTGTTAATGTGACCATCGGCATTCCGATGATTCGCACGTCGCCGGCGCATGGGACGGCGTTTGATATTGCCGGACGCGGCGTGGCCAGCGAAAGCAGCATGAAAGAGGCTATCCATGTCGCCATTGAGATGGCCCGTACCCGCAAGTGCGGCAAAGTGAAAGGGCACAGCCATGCAGACTAAACAGGATATCGAGCGGCTTCTGGCGGGGGCGGGGACGACGCCCAAGCACCGGCTGGGTCAGAATTTTCTGATTGACCTGAACCTGATGCGGCTGCTGGTGGACGAGGCGCATATTCATCAGCAGGATGTGGTGCTGGAAGTGGGCCCCGGGACGGGCTCCATGACCGAGGCGCTGGCCGAACGTGCCGGCAGGGTGATTGCGGTGGAGTATGACCCGCCGCTGGCCCGGATTGTATCGACGCAGTTGAAGCCGTTTGCCAATGTGATTCTGTTCAATCGCGATGTGCTGGAAAATAAGAATGCGATTCATTTTGAGATTCTGGATGCAGTGCAGAAGGCCCGGGCGGAACTGGGCGGGCGATTGCTGCTGGTGTCCAATCTGCCGTATGGGGCGGGTTCGGCGGTGATGGCCAATCTGATTACCGGGCCGGTTACGGCGGATGCGATGGTGGTGACGGTGCAGAAGGAAGTGGCCGAACGGATGGCGGCACTGCCCGACCATGACGCCTACGGGACGCTGAGCATTCTGATGTCGGCGACGGGCAATGTGCATATTTTCCGCAAGCTGTCACCGTCGGTGTTCTGGCCGCGTCCGCAGGTGGAGTCGGCGATGGTCAGTTATATCCGCGACCCGCAGAAGGCCGCGCAGATTCATGATATGGATACATTCCGCGAGATTATCACGCTGTTTATGGGCCATCGGCGCAAGATGCTCAAGGCCTGTGTGAAATTTGCCGCCGGCGGGCTGGGTAAAGTGCATGGCTGGAATGAAATCTTTGCCGAGGCGTTTGTGGACCCGCATCATCGTCCCGAGCAGCTTTCGGCGGGCGATTATATCAACATGGCCAATCTGTGCTGGGAACAAATACGAAAATAGGTCTGTCATGCCATCGAAAAAAAAACCTTGTCGAAAACATTTGCCGCGCGGGCTGGATATTCTCTATGAAGACGACGCGATCCTGGTGGTGCGAAAGCCTGCGGGCCTGTTGACGATGGCGGCCCAGGGCAGCCGGGACAAGACGCTGTATTATGTGCTGACCGATTATGTCCGCAAGGGCAATCCCAAGTCGCCGCGGCGGGTGTATATCGTGCATCGGCTCGACCAGTGGACGTCGGGGGTGCTGATCTTTGCCAAGAGCGAAGAGGCCAAGCTGACTCTGCAGAGCAACTGGGAGCAGACGGAGAAAAAGTACATGGCGGTGGTCTGGGGGCGACCGACGCCGGATGCGGGGACGATCAGCTCGTACCTGGCGGAGAACAAGGCGTTCAAGGTGTATTCGACCAACGACCCGTCCAAAGGCAAGCTGTCGCACACGGCCTATCGTGTGGTCAGGGATAACGGGCGGTTCAGTCTGGTGGAAATTACGCTGCTGACGGGGCGGAAGAATCAGATTCGCGTGCATCTGGCCGACAAGGGCTGTCCGATTGTCGGGGATCGCAAATACGGGATGTCCAAAGATACGCATCGGCGGCTGGCCCTTCATGCCAGGTCGATTTCGTTCAAGCATCCCGTTGACGGCCGGCCGATGAGCTTTGAGACCCCGATGCCGGATGAGCTGCAGCGATTGATGAAGAAGCTCCGGGAGACGGAGGGGGCGGCGAGTAAGAATTGACGATTTTTGAGTGATGATTGAAGATTTAAGGAAATTTTAAATTTTCCATTTTTGGAGGATTGTTTGAGATGGACAGGGGGAAATCGGCATAAAGCACAAACTGCTTATTGTGGATTGAAATAGTTTATAATAAGTTTTCAGCATGGAGAATCCGGGGATTTTGAGGTTGAAAGTTGGTCAAAAAACGCCTATCCTGTCCCGGGAAACAAGGCCGACATGATCAGCTTGGAAGGCTGGTCATGTCGAGACGCAAAAGGGAGTAACTATGGCAAGGCTGGATTTCAAAGGGAAAACCTTTGTTCAAAATTATCATTTGGCAGTCAAATATCATGAACTTGTGCCGGTCAAGTCGAAAAGTCTCACAAAAAAGGTGAGCCTGCACGACAACCTGATCATTCATGGGGATAACCTGATTGCGCTCAAGGCCCTGCTGCCGATTTATGCCGGGAAGGTCAAATGTATCTATATCGATCCGCCGTATAATACGGGCAATGAAGGATGGGTTTATAACGACAACGTCAATTCTCCGATGATGCAGGACTGGTTAGGCAAGGTTGTTGATAAAGAAGACCTCACCCGGCACGATAAATGGCTCTGTATGATGATGCCGAGACTGAAACTGCTAAGGGAACTTTTAGCACCTGACGGTATTATTGCAATTACCATAGATGATAATGAACTTTTTGATATAGGTTTGTTATTAAACGAAATTTTTGGTGAAGATAAGATTCTTGCATGCGCCCCATGGCTAGCTGAGCCAAGCGGAGGCAAAGAAAAAACTGGCTTGAGGGGAGGACATGAATACGTTTTGATTTATCATAATGGAGATAGCAATTCTATTACACAGGAAGAGCGATCTACGGGAGATTTGAATCTTAAGGATTCGATAGGCCCATATCGAAAAGGGCGTGAGTTAAGAAAATGGGGTGGAACGTCTCTTAGATCAGACCGTCCTGGACAGTGGTATGCTTTAAAAGCTCCAGATGGAACCAATGTGTTTCCCATTCGCAATGATGGTCGAGAAGGGCATTGGCGATGGGGCAAAGATAATCCAAAAATAATCCAAATTCTTCAAAACTCCGATTTGCTTCATTGGGAAAAGCGACCTTATGATGAAGGCGCTGAATATAATGGACAGACTGAAAGGTGGGTACCTTACGTAAAAATCAGAGACAAGAAGAAATCTGTTGGCTGGAGTACATGGTTAGATTCTTATGGGTTTAATGCCGACGGAACCAGAGAATTAAAAGATATATTCGGAAAGAAAATTTTTGAAACACCCAAGCCAACCACTCTTATTCAATGGATAATATCGTTGCATTGCGACGAGAATGCTATTGTCTTAGATTCATTTCCAGGATCAGGAACTACTGCTCAAGCAGTTTTGGCGCTGAACAAAGAGGATGGGGGTAATCGGCGGTTTATCCTGATCGAGTGCGAAGATTATGCGGACAAGATAACAGCGGAGCGTGTACGCCGTGTAATAAAAGGAGTGGATGACGCAAAAGACGAAGATCTCAAGAATGGATATGGTGGTAGTTTCAGTTATTTTGACGTAGGCAAACCCATTGAGATGGATGAGATTCTGACGGGTAAAAATATGCCGGATTACGGGGAACTGGCACGGTATGTGTTCTATACGGCGACGGGAGAGGAATTTGACCCGGATGCGGTGGATGAGAAAAACCACTTTATCGGGGAAAGCAAGGACTGGTTGGTGTATCTGTTTTATAAGCCGGATATGGAGTATCTGAAGGCTACGGCATTAACGCTGGAACGGGCGGAGGCGTTGGGGCCGTACAAGAAAAAACGACGGCTGGTATTTGCGCCAACCAAATATCTGGATCAGGATTATTTAGACCGATTTCGGATTGATTTTGCGCAATTGCCATTTGAGATATACAAGATGGCAAAGTAAAGAACAAGGTAATGGAACCCAAAGAATATCAACAAAAGACTCTGCGAATCGTCCGTGACTATCTGTGTCAACTGGAAGAACTGAAGCAGAAAAACGACAGAATCGTGGCAGACTATGGCGACGATTCAGCGATTGACTTCCCGGCCAAGGCCTGGGGGAAGATGGATATTCTTCGCGGTTACTCATCCCGACGTGACGGAATGGGCCGGCCACTTCCGTGTTTTTGTCTGAAAATTCCGACCGGCGGCGGCAAAACGTATCTGGCGGTCAAGACGATAGACCTGATTAACGGCTGTTATCTGAAGAAACAGACGGGGCTGGTGTTGTGGGTTGTGCCAACCACCCAGATTTACAACCAGACCATTCGCAATCTTCGTAACCGCGAACACCCTTACCGCCAGCATTTGGATATAGCCAGCGGCGGGCGGACATTAATTCTTGAAAAGATGGAGCGTTTTACGCCTCTGGACATTGCGGACAATCTGGTGGTGCTGATGCTGATGCTGCCGTCGGCGGCACGTCAAAACAAAAATGTGCTGCGACTGTTTAAGGATAGCGGCGGATATCAGGAGTTCTTTCCTGCCGAGGACAATGCCGAAGGACAAAAAAAACTACTTCAAAAAATCCCCAATCTGGATACATTTGAAACCATCCATGCCTTCTGGGGCAGGCAAATAAAAACGTCTCTGGGCAATACACTCAGAACGCTGAACCCTATCCTGATTTTAGATGAAGGGCATAAGGCGTATAGCGATACGGCACAAGAGACACTGCGAGGTTTTAATCCATCAATTATCGTGGAGTTATCCGCCACCCCGCCGGCGGGAAGTAATATTCTTGTGGATATTACGGGGATTGAACTGAACCGTGAGGAGATGGTCAAGTTTGATTTGCATATCAAAAACAAGGCAACGTGCGACTGGAAAGAAACTCTATTTGAAAGTCATCAATTTCTGGACCACCTGAGGCAAAAAGCACTCGAACTTGAAGCTTCTACCGGGCAATATATTCGCCCCATCAACTTGATACAAGTCGAAAGAACAGGAAAAGACCAGCGGGACGGCAAGTATATTCATGCGGAGGATGTCCGGGAGCACCTGATAAAAAAACTCAATGTATTGCCGGAAGAAATCGCAGTCAAAACCAGCGAAAAAGATGAACTTAAAGAAGTTGATGACATTGGCGGATTGGTGTCCAAAAACTGCAGGATTCGTTATATTATCACCAAACAGGCTTTGCAGGAGGGGTGGGATTGCGCATTTGCCTATATTCTGACGGTGCTGACTAATCCCGGGTCTAANNGAAAACAGCAATGACGCAGCTTGTGGGGCGGATTTTAAGACAACCCAACGCACGAAAGACTAAAGTCAAGGAACTGGATGAAAGTTACGTGTTTTGTTTCCAGCAGCGAGGGGCCACAATTTTGGATGAGATTCGCAGCGGCTTTCGTGGAGAAGGGCTGGGTGATCTGACAAGTAAAATCGCATTGGATGAGGGCGGCGACGGTGACAAGGGAAGCCAGGGAATTGAGTGCAAGATACGCGACAAATTTCACAATGCCGCACAACAGGCCATATTACCTGTGTTTGTAATTCACGAAAAAGGGGAATATCGGGCGGTCAATTACATGATGGATATTGAAGCCCGAGTGCCATGGGACAAGGTCAAACTGGATCCTTTATATAAACTGGAGTTATCATTCATCAACCAGCAGGACAGTGAATCTGTTTTGGGCATCTCAAACGATATACACAAAGTGGTAGAGCAAAAAGAAGTTATAGAATTGCATCGGGGGGCGTTGACACTCGATTATGTATTTTTATCCAAGCAATTAATGGACATCGTTTCGAATCCCTGGATGTCGTATGAATTCGGAAAGAATGTGTTTGGCAAATTGCTGGAACGATATGATAAGAATCTGGTCTTGAACAATTTTGTATTTGTTGTTGAAGAGATGAGAAAGCATCTGCAAAAGGAAAAAGATCGCCTGGCCGAAGAGGTGTTTCGAAACCTTGTCAAGAAAGACACCTTGCGTTTTATGGTGATTACCAATCAACTTGGATTTTCATTCAAAAAAAGCAAAATGATTCAGACCAGCAGGATTTTGACCAAGAAAAACGGTCAGCCATTGGAACGAAGTCTTTTTGATCTGGTTCCGGAAGAAGATTTTAACGAACTCGAAAAACCTGTAGCATGGTATCTTGAAGACCAGGATCGACTGCTATTCTGGTATCGAAACGCCGCAAAAAAGGATTATTCCATTCAGGGGTGGCGTAAAAATAAAATTTATGCCGATTTCATTTTTACGGATATTGAAAAAGCTCCAAAATATTTCAATCGTGTCTTTATCGTTGAAACAAAAGGAATCCATCTGAAAAATGAAGACACGGAATATAAGAAAAAAGTATTTGATCTATGTAATCAGACCGCACAGGAAATGACGCGAAGCCAAATTGGCCTGAAATTCGAGTCGGCACATCTGGAATTTCATGTGATTAGCGAAGAAGAATGGCAAAATCGATTAAATTTACTTTTCAATTAGAATGGTATAATTATGTTGGTTATTTATATATAATTATTATACATCTTATATGGGG
>DLFY01000177.1 GCA_002482415.1 Phycisphaerales bacterium UBA7708 | reverse complement strand
TCCTTTCTTTTTTTCCGGACAAATAGAATCTTGTTAGTATAACGATATGTTATATATGATATAATTAATATATTGTATTTCCCGTTTATCTTATATATTTTCAAAAAACTATGAATTTTGTTTAGTAAAAATAGCGTTCTTTCGATATATATAATTAAGGAAGGCTTGGGAGCCTGCGGGGGAGAAATCCCGTAATAAAGAGGGGTAAAGGGGTTAAAAATAAAAAGGAGGAGTACACAGTGAAACACACCATACAAGAATTTCCAAATTCGTTCACCGAACTGCTGATGCCGCATCAGTTTCCGTAACTTTTGCTTTTCAGACAGCATCCGAACTGATATTATATGTTGATCGTGGCCTGATTCGTTTATCACTATAGTGGAGGACTTATTATGTTTATTCAAAATCGATTCAGCAGGATTGCAGCATTGCTTGTGCTGGCAGCATTGGTTCAGCCGTGTCTGGGGCAGATGGAACCCGGCGGCACCAGATCCCCCGACCCCAAAATCGGGGAATATGCCGGCAAAGTCCAGCAGATACTGGACTCGCTTTTGACCAAAATCAATGATTCCAAACCGCTTGATGCCGGCGAAGTCCTTGCCGGCCAGGGTGTTCTGGATGAATCCAAACGCTACTTCAGCCAGATGGACGACAAGCAGAAAGCTCAGTACTGTACGCTTCAGGCCTGGGTCAGCTATTATCAAAACGATATCAACACAGCATTTATGAATGCCTCCAGGGCCTGCAAGTTGGACGCAGCCAATAGCGATGCCTGGATTACCCAGGTGGCTATGTCCATCCTGGCCGACAAAAAACCCATGCTGCCCAGACAGCCCAGACCCCAGCGTCCGCGTCAGGGCAACCCGAATAATCCCAACGCAATGATGGGTATGGGCATGGAAATGGAGACAACAGACCCAAGCCAGCAGATGATGCAGCCGGGCAAACTCAATTTTGATCTGAACGCCTTGCTGATTGATGCAATTGGTCTGAAAATCGAGGGATTGAATCTGACATGTCTGAATGGCACGACATTCAAATACGAGCCGGGACAGGAATCGCTGTGTGCCCTCGTCTGGCAGGAACATGCTCCCAGAACGATATCCAATGAACCGAATACTCCGGGGCGGAGACGTCCGCAATCCGCACAATCCCAGCCGCAGCCTCAACCCCAGATGATGGAACCGATGATGATGGAGCCTGGCATGGGCGGAGGATATGGGATGGAAATGTTCGGCGGCGGATTCGGAGGCGATCCGTTTACTGCGGCCAATATGGCGTATTCCCGATTGTTTCAGATGGGTCTGGCCTCCGGGCAGGTGAAATTCGCCGCCATCAATCTGGATGCGGCCGCTCATAAACAAAAACTGATCGACGATGTCGTAAAGCGTCCCTGGCCCTGGGCCGTGGTGATGGCGTCCGACCAACAGCAAAAAATGCCTATCGAACTGGGCGTTTTGCAGGTGCGCAGGCCGGTGCTGATTATGACCGATAAGGAAGGCACCGTTCGCTATGCCGGACCGGCCACGGGAATTATCGCCCCCATGCTGATGGGAAAAGTCACCTCCACTGGATTCAGCACCTTTACCGCGATCGAAGGCCAGCCGGCACTGCCTGTGATTGCAGTCGATCCCAATTTATTGAACAAACCAACGCTGACCGACAGTAATTCGCTGCCCAAAGCAAAACCAACCGTGCAGTCCACTCCGACCGTCGCCCCGACCACACCGGCAGTCACTCAGCAAACACAAACGCAATTCCGGGAATTGTCGGAAGAAGAGGAAATTGCAGCAGAACAGTTGCTCGCCCCGATCAGAGGTCTTTTTATGAAGACCGGCCAACGGCGTATAACATCATACAAAAACGCGGTTGATAATTGCAGGGATATCATAAGAAAGTATCCCGGCACAAAATATGCCGATGAGGCCAGACAGCTCTTGCGGCAAATCCCGGAAAACCAGCGTTCCAGATACAATATTACGGATGAGGAATTAGGATTATAAACTCCGGAATAATAATAAAACAAGCATTTAAAAACCGAACCGCCAAGACCCTGAATTGAGTATAGACTAATATGAAAAATGGATCAGCTATCTTTGAATTGCCGACACTGGCTGTTACAGCGAGCTGTCTGCCGGAAGCGTGGGAAAAGGCCGTATTGGCGGTATGGGATAATGGCCTTACGATTAAGACGCAGTATGATAAACCCGGCGACCCGCCGAGCAAGGATGCCACGGTGATGATTACCGTGGAAAATCCGTTTGCGGAGCCGCGGATTCACAAGAACTTTCCTGGCGGGCCGGAAGAGCTGGAGTCGTATCGGCAGGAAGTGCTGGATGGAATTCACGACCACTGGATTGACCCGGCGGCGGGAAAGTGGACTTACACCTACCATGAACGGCTGTTTGCCTATAGTCCGGTGGAGAACCTCCGGGATGCGAACACACCAAAGCCCTTCAAGCGGGTCAACCAGGTCGATTATATTATCGATGCGCTGGCCGAGTGCAGCCACACCCGGCGCGCCCAGGCGATTACCTGGATGCCGACGGCGGACCCGCAGACCGAGGATCCGCCGTGCCTGCAGCGGATATGGTGCAGGCTGGTGGAGCAGCCGGACGGGGCGTATTCGCTGAACATGAATACGCACTGGCGCAGTCGTGATTTGTACAAGGCATGGTTTATGAACGCATACGCGCTGACGGATATGCAGCGGCGGATTGCCGAAAAGATTGCCAAGAAAATCGGCAAGCTGGTTCGTGTGGGGCGGTATGTGGATATCAGCGATTCGCTGCATATTTACGGGTCTTATTTCCGCGATGCGGCGGTCGAG